>JACQWM010000012.1 GCA_016209275.1 Candidatus Omnitrophota bacterium | reverse complement strand
TGCGGCTCTGGTGGTAGCGCGGGAACAGGGTCAAGGCCGGACGCTCCGGTTTGTCATCCTCCGCGTCACGCTGGGGCACGTGGACCAGGAAGAACGAGAGCGCTTCGAGCAACTGGTCCTTCGCCAGTACCTCGCGGTAGAGGAACTCTATCCGGTATTCGCTGCCATCTTTGGTGACGGCTTCGTTCGTCAGACCCGTGTTGTGCCAGCGGAAGTTCTGTTCCCGGCGCGGGTCGGTGGCGGCCATTACATCGCTCGTGTCCGCGGCGAGGTAGAGGAACGGATGCTGGAATATCTTGCGAGCGTGGTCGCGGGCGGCGAACTGCGCGACGGCATCATGCACCGTCTGGTTCTTCTCGTGTTTCAATTCCACCGCTACGATAGGGAGGCCGTTGAGGAAGAAGACGAAATCAATCTCCTGGTTGGTTTCGCCAAAGTAGAAATGCGGACGGAAGGTGATGCGGTTCTCGCCGTGCTTCTTGGCAGCGGCGCTCTCGGCGGAGCGCGGCTTGGGGTAATAGAGTCGGAACTCCAGCCCGCGCACCTTCAGCCCGTGGCGGAGCAGTAGCCAAAGCGGTGTGTGTTCCAGTTCCTTGTGGAGCGCCTTGAACACCTCGTCCCGCGCGTCCGTTCCGTAGTCGTCCGTGAGCTTCTTGAGCGAGTCGATCTGTGTGGCTTTGAGGAAGGCCCAGAGCTGGTCTTCAGCGATGAAATGCTCGGTGTCCGTGATGTCGGTCTGTTCGAGCACAGCATAACCATGCTCGCGGACGAGGAAATCCGCGATGTGCTGCTGAAACGTCAGCTCGGGGGCTTTCTTCCCCTTAGCCATGCGCTTTCACCTGGTTCAGGTCCGCCTCGGTGATCCGCCGCTGACCAGTAACGCATTCGTGAATCAGCGACTTGCGGTAGGCTACCAGCGTTTCAATTTGCCGTTCAATCTGCGCAAACAGCGGTCGAAACTCAGCGTCCTTCTCTCGGATGAAGGCGGCGATTTCCTTCTGCTCGGCAACTCGTGGCACGGCCAGCTTGAAGCGTCCAAGATTCTCCATCGTGAGTTTTGGCTGTGCTGCACCGGTGACAAAAAGTGAGAAATCTTGTGACTCCAGCAAGTTCATGAAGAAAGTGTCGTCGCCGCCCCAGCGCGGTTTGAGGATATGGGCGTGGTTGTTTACCCAAAATTGTCCGGTCGCCAAAAACGCCAACGGCTTCGAGCGGGTCAGGAGATTCGCGCCATCTTCGGCGATGAGAATGTACGTGCCGTCGAACAGATAGGCTTCGACTTTGTCAATCACGCCCGACGCGCCGTAGTAGTCGTAGGTTTTTTTGGTCATCACTCCACGCTCGGCGGCACTCAAGGGCACGCGGACGGTGTTGAAGAAGTCCATCGCGTCTTTGACGCGCACCAATCGCCAGTGCTGCGGCATTTCAGGAATCCAATCCACGTCCGTGCGCAGCATGCTCACCGATGGATTCAGCCCCTTTGTCACCGCACGCTTGATTGTGGACCTGCGGAGGGCATCGAGGGTTTCGAGTTGGTGGCGCTTGGCGGCCACCGCGGCATCAATCGCCGCACAACTCGCATCCAGATACGCCGCGATGCGCTGTTGCTCGGGAAAGGGCGGGATCGGCACGCGTGCCGCCCTAAAAGCATATTGGGAAAGTCCAAAGCGGGTTACTCCGACGGCCTTGGCTTCGTATTGAGCGCGGAATGACTTGGATGAATGAAGCCACGCCAGAAATGGACCGCTGACCGTTGAGAAACGCGGGCGGATGAGCGCCAAATGATATCCGCAAAGAACTCCCGGCAAGTCGTCAGCTACCAAAGCCGGAATGGCAATGTCATCGGCCTCTTCAGAGTCTTTTGTCGCAAGGACATCACCGCGCCGAATCTGGAACTTCTCGATCTCAAGCGGCTCCGCGGACGCTTCCATAAAATTGAGCGAACCCGTGATCCGCTCATTCTTGTAAACATCCACGTAATTGCAGAGCCGGACGGGCTCCTCGCCTTCTAGCGTGTGTTTATCCACGTTGCTGAAGAGAACGTCAGCGACGGCATCAAGTCGGGTGGCTCGCCAGTCAGATGGCAAGGCCCCTATCCACGGAGTAAGTGCCTTGGTTTCTTCGACGGAGTTCATTAGCTCGCCAACCCCTCCAACATCTTCTCCGCCTCTTTCTCCAGCCGCCAGAACTCCACCAGCAAGTCCTTCGCGGGCGTGGGCGGCTGGTAGCGGTAGAAGTATTTGTTCGGTAGGATTTCATAGCCGAGCTGGGGGCTGTCTTCCCAACGGATGATGGGCTTGGCGATTTCCCGTTTCAGGAACGCCTCGATATCTTCACCGTGCGGGATATATTCATCATCCTGAACATAGTGCCGATGCGTCCATTCGACGGAAAGAATTTCCGGACGATCTCCCAAGGCCGCCTTGAACTTCTTCGCGGCACTGTCCTTCGGCTTGAGGACGAACTCCACAGTCTTTTCGGCCCCGGCAGCCTTCACTGTCACGCGGAAGGTCAAGTCGCTGTCATGGAACGACTGCTCCTTGGCGAGGCTGGCGGTGGTGAACGTCTTCTCGTAGCGCTCGGTGATGACGGCCGGCTGATCGTGCTCGTCGGTCTGCCAGAAGACGACCTTGACCTTATGGAACGCGAAGTCCTTCTCGCGGAAAAGCTTCACATGCTCATCTTCAAAACTGGGCTTCCAGCCCTTGTGGTAACGCTCCTCGATCCATTGCCGATGAGCGTCCGTCATCCGGTTGCGCTTGTTCCCGAAGGATTTCGGCTCTTTCTCGAATTGCTGGCGGGCGTCGATGAGCATCACGCGCCCGCGATGGCTGGCGGGCTTTTCGTTTCGCAGCAGCCAGATATAGGTGAAGATGCCGGTGTTGTAGAAAAGCTGGTCGGGCAGCATGACGATGGCGTCGAGCCAGTCATTCTCCAAAATCCAGCGGCGGATTTCGCTCTCGCCTGAGCCGCAGTCGCCATTCGAGAGCGGAGAACCATTGAAGATGATGGCAAGGTGACTGCCGCCCTTCTCCGGCGTTTGCATCTTGCTCAGCATGGTCTGCAAGAACAGCAGCGCGCCGTCATTCACGCGCGGCATGCCGGCTTGGTATCTGGTCTTCTCCAGTTTCCGTGCTTCCTTCTCGTAGCCGTCTTTGCCACCCCATGTGACGCCGAAGGGCGGATTGCTCAACATGAAGTCAAAGCGGAACTTGGTTTCGGGAAGTTGGTCGCCCGGCTCTTTGCTGTGCGCCTCGTGGGG
>JACQWM010000011.1 GCA_016209275.1 Candidatus Omnitrophota bacterium | reverse complement strand
CTCAGCGAGCCGGCAGCGAATGCTGTCAAGCTGCGGCCACCTGTTCGATCGCGCCCCAGCCGGGCGCGGAGTTGGTGGCCGCTTCGCTGCAAGGCGAGCGCCCGGAGCGAGCACTGAGCGAGCGGGCTGGCCGGGAGCACGACTGAGTTACACATGAACGCCTTCGATCAGATCGATAAATCGTTGAAAGAAATATTGCGCATCGTGGGGCCCGGGCGACGCTTCGGGATGATACTGGAGGCTCAGGATCGGCAGCGTCTTATGCGCCATGCCCTCCACGGTTCCGTCATTCAGATTTTTATGCGTGACCTCAACCTTGCCCCCCGGGATCGACTCCACCGGCACGGCAAAGTTATGGTTTTGCGTCGTGATGTCCACCTTCTGCGTCGTCAGATCCTGCACCGGATGGTTGCCGCCGTGGTGGCCGAACTTGAGTTTCACGGTCGTGCCGCCATACGCATGTCCCAGCAGCTGATGCCCGAGGCAAATCCCGAGCATTGGCACATGGCCCATGAGGGCTGTGATGGTGTTGATCGCATAGCTCACCGCGGCAGGATCCCCAGGGCCATTGGAGAGGACGACGCCATCCGGTGTGCGCACGAGGATCTCCTTCGCCGTCGTGGTCGCCGGCACCACCGTGACATGGCAGCCCAACGCCGCGAGGCTCCTGAGGATGTTGTATTTGACGCCAAAATCCATCACAACAACCCGGGGCCCCCTGTGTGCTGTGTGCGGCCCGCCCCGGCTCCGCGGGTCGGGCCGGGGTGCGCTGTCTGCTGTCCACTCGTATGGCTGCTCACAGGTCACCTGTTTGACCAGGTCAACGCCGACGATGTCCGGCGACTCGCGCACTCGTTGTAAGAGCTTTCCCTGATCGGATTCTGTCGTGGACATGCCGCATTTCATCGAACCTTGCGTGCGGAGGATGAGGGTCAGGGCGCGCGTATCAATGCCGTCAATCGCCACGATCTTGTGCCGTTTCAAATACGCCTCAAGCGTCTCCTGCGAGCGGAAGTTGCTCGCGATCGGCGAGAGCTCGCGGATGATGAAGCCTTCCACCCATGGTTTGCGCGACTCGACATCTTCGTCGTTGACGCCGTAGTTGCCGATGTGCGGATACGTCATGCACACGATTTGGCCCTTGTACGACGGATCGGTCAGCACCTCTTGATAGCCGGTCATCGACGTGTTGAAGACCGCCTCGCCGAAGGTTTCGCCTTCCGCGCCAACCGCGCGCCCCTTCAATGCCGTCCCATTTTCCAGCACCAGCCATGCCGGCTGCGGGATCGTCATCGGCCGGCCTCGGCCCCGTGATGAAGCGCGGTGACCACGGCTGCAGGAAGCTGCCGGCCGGCAAATGGGGTGTGGCGGCCTTTGGAGGAAAAGTGTTTCGGCTCCACGGTCCAGGTGGCGTTCGGATCGATGATCGCAACATCGGCCCAGGCGCCGATGTTGAGCGTGCCGGCTTCGATGCCGGCGATCCGCGCCGGGTTGACGGCCAATCGCTCAATCAGTTGCGGCCAGGTCAAGAGCTTCGGCGCGATGAGCGTATGCGCACACACACCCAGCGCCGTCTCAAGGCCGCTGATCCCGAAGGGGGCGGAGTCGAAATCGGCTTCTTTTTCCCAGTCCGTGTGCGGGGCGTGGTCCGTCGCGATGCAATCGATCGTGCCATCCCGCAGCCCTTCGATCAGCGCCTGCCGATCCTCTTCGGCGCGCAGCGGCGGATTGACCTTGGCGCGCGTATCAAATTCCCCAATCGCCTCTTCGGTCAGCGCGAGATGGTGGGGGGTCACTTCGGCAGTGACGCGCACGTCGCGCCGTTTCGCCTGGCGGATCATCTCGACCGATTTGGCGCTGGAGAGATGCGCAACATGAACCCAGCCGCCGGTCAGCTCGGCCAGCGCAATGTCCCGCGCCACCATCACTGACTCGGATTCGCCGGGAATGCCGCGTAATCCTAAGGTCGTCGACACCAGCCCTTCGTTCATCACGCCGTTGGCGAAGAGCGTCGGCTCTTCGGCGTGTTGGATCAGCGGCCGGCCGAAGAGTTTCGCGTACTCCAGCGCTCGCCGCATCAAGAACCCGTTGGCCACAGCGCTGCCGTCATCCGAGAGCGCCACACAGCCTGCGTCGAAGAGCTCGGCAAAATCGGTCAACTCGTTCCCGGCGCGCCCTCGCGTAATCGCCCCCACCACTTTCACGGTCACCAGTCCCAGCCGCTCGGCCTCCCGATGCACCAAATCCACGGTGCCGCGCTGATCAATGGCCGGCGTGGTGTTCGGCATGGCGCACACTGTCGTGAATCCTCCGCGCAGCGCTGCCCGCGCGCCGGTTTCGATCGTCTCTTTGTCCTCCCGTCCCGGCTCGCGCAAATGCGTGTGCAGATCGACGAATCCTGGAGTCACCAACTTTCCGCTGGCATCAATCGTTTTCGCGCCATCGGCGAGGATCGAGGCATGCACATCGACAATTTTCCCTCGGTCAATGAGGATATCCGTCCGCCCGTCCCGCCGATTCGCAGGGTCCACCACATGACCGCCCTTAATCAGCAGCTTCATGGTCCCCTCGGGAGGCGCCGGAGACGAGATACAACACCGCCATGCGAACCGCTAGGCCGTTCGTCACCTGATCGAGAATCACGGAGTACGGGCCATCGGCCACATCCGAGTCCAGCTCCACCCCGCGGTTGACCGGCCCGGGATGCATGATCAGCACATCAGGCTTGGCGGACGCGAGCCGCTCGCGGGTAATGCCGTAGTGCAGCCGAAACTCCCGCAAGCTGGGGACGAGCTGGGCTTCCTGCCGCTCATGCTGGATCCGCAGCAGCATCAGCACATCAGCGCCGCGGATCGCTTCCTCTAATTGGTGGGTCACGCGCACCCCGCCCTGCCCCAGCTGCTCCACGTGCGGCGGAATGAGCGTCGGCGGGCCGCAGAGTGTGACGCGGGCCCCCAGCTTCGTCAGCCCCCAGATGTTGGAGCGCGCCACCCGCGAGTGCGCGATATCGCCGATGATCGAGACCTGAAGGCCAGTGACGCGCCCCTTCTTCTCGTGCATGGTGAACAGATCCAGCAACGCTTGGGTCGGATGCTCATGGGCCCCGTCGCCGGCGTTGATCACCGAGGAGGCCGCATGTTGCGCAATCAGGTGAGGCACGCCGGCGGCGGCATGGCGCACGACCAAGACATCGACTTTCATCGCTTCGAGATTGCGCACCGTATCCAGCACCGTCTCGCCTTTTGAAAGGCTGGATCCGGCCGCGGCGATGTTCACGATATCGGCGGAGAGTCGTTTGGCCGCCAATTCAAACGAAGTGCGCGTTCGCGTGCTGGGCTCAAAGAAGAGGTTGACGATGGTCTTGCCGCGCAGGGCAGGGACTTTCTTGATCGGGCGCAGGGAAATATCACGGAACGACGCTGCGGTGTGGAGGACGAGCGTGATTTCTTCCGGGGTGAGATGCCGAAGCCCCAGGAGATCCTTTTTCGTCCACTGGGCGGTCTGCTCGGCGTGCTCGGTCGCCATGGTCATGGCCGCACCGCGGCGGCGGCTTCAATCATGACTTCTTCTTTTTCATCAAGCTCATTGAGCCGGACATCGATGCGCTCGCTCAGATTCGTCGGGATATTTTTCCCCACATAATCCGCGCGGATCGGCAGCTCCCGGTGCCCGCGGTCCACGAGGACCGCCAACTGAATCGTCTTCGGCCGTCCCAGATCGTTGATCGCGTTCAAGGCGGCCCGAATGGTTCGGCCGGTGAAGAGCACGTCATCAACGAGCACGAGGTGGAGATCAGTAATGTCAAACTCGATGGCGGTGGAATGGACCACGGGGTTGGGAGCAATGCGGGAGAGATCATCGCGGTAGAGCGTAATATCGAGGATGCCCACGGGAATGGTGCGCTGATCGATGGCCTCAATCTCTTTCGCCAGCCGCTGAGCCAGAATGGCCCCGCGGGTGCGGATGCCAACCAAGGCCACGTCGATCGTGCCCTTGTGGTGCTCAACGATTTCGTGGGCGACGCGGGTGAGTGCCCGTCGGATCGCCTCGGGATCCATGAGCCGCGCCTTATCGTGGAACGCCGCGGCACTCATCGGCCCCTCGGCTTCGCTCGGGGCAAGACATAAAAAAACCCAGCCTCGGCTAGCTGGGATTCCCTTCCTGCGGTCTGATTGTCCTGCCTCATGTCCTTGCCCGCCTCTCAGGACGGTCCTTAAAGGTGAAGAGTGTACATCTATTATACGAAAATACCGGTGCACCTGTCAACAGCAATATATCTAGACGCCCGTCTGTCTATTTTGACCGACTAGGCAATAGGGACTCCCCTTCCTCTATATGGTCTTCCTTGGAGTTGCCGGCGCAGATGCCGCGCTTCGACTGCTCGATGAAGCTGACGAGTACCACGAGCTCCTTGGATGGGGGGAGTTTCTTGATCTCCTCGATGGCATGCGGCACGCTTAAGCCCTCACGATAGAGGAATTTATACGCTTGGCGGATCGTTCCTCGGATGGGAGCGCTGATGCCAGCGCGCCGCAGCCCCACCACGTTGACCCCTTGGATCACCCCGGGCCGTCCGCCGCAGACCATATACGGCGGCACATCTTTGTTGATGGCCGAGAGCCCGCTGATCATCGCCAGCCGGCCCACCCGGCAGAATTGGTGAAACACCGCCATGCCGGAGAGCACCGCCTCATCCTGCACCTCGCAATAGCCTGCGATCGAGGCCAGGTTAACGAAAATCGTGTGGTTGCCCACCTGGCAATTGTGGGCGATATGCGCGTTGGCCATGAGAAAGTTGTCGCTGCCGAGGGATGTCGTCGTGCCGGGTTTGGTGCCGCGATGAATCGTCACGTACTCGCGGATGATGTTGCGATCGCCGATCGTAGTAAAGCTCGGCGAGCCGTCAAACGCATGATCCTGCGGCTCATGGCCGATGATCGCCCCAGGGTGGATCTGGTTCTCATGGCCAATCGTCGTGCCTGGCCCGACATAGACGCTCATCCATAGTTTGTTCTTCGAGCCGATGACGGCCCCATCGGCAATCACGCACCCCGGCCCAATCTCGTTGCCCTCCCCGAGCTGGACGTTCTTGCCAACGATGGCGGACGAATGAATCGTATTCATGGCTCGTGGCCAGGTGGCCGCGTGGCCAGGTGGCCGGCTCCAAGGACAAGCACGAGCTCGCCGCGAGGCGCATGGGTTTCAAAGTGCGCCGCGAGCTCGCTTGCCGTTCCGCGCGCGATCTCTTCAAACATCTTCGTCAATTCTCGCGCGCACACGACCGAAATGTCGCCAAGCACGTCGCGGATCTCTCGCAGCGTTTTAAGTAGCCGATGCGGCGATTCGTACAGCACGACGGTCCGTTCCTCTGACTTCAGCGCTTCAAGACGCTTGCGGCGGGCGCCTGGTTTGCTCGGCAAAAATCCTTCGAACACAAAGCGTTCAGTCGGTAACCCGGAGAGGACCAATGCGCCGATGAGGGCGGTCGCACCTGGGATCCACGCCACGGAGATCTTCGCGGCGATGGCCTCATGCACCAGCCGCCAGCCAGGATCGCTGATAAGCGGGGTCCCGCCATCGCTGACCAGCGCGATCGATTCGCCATCCTGTAAACGCTCGAGCAGCTCCGGAGTCCGCTGCCGCTCATTGTGGTCGTGCAAACTGATGAGCGGCTTGTGAATCTCGTAGTGCTGCAGCAGCTTGCTGGTTTGCCGTGTGTCTTCGCACGCAATGGCATCGACGGTCTTCAACGTCTCGACCGCGCGAAACGAGATATCCTTCAGATTCCCGATCGGCGTTGCCACGACCGACAGCGTGCCGGTCATCACTACTCTACCGTGACGCTTTTTGCAAGGTTTGGAGGTTGGTCGATATCGCAGCCGTTGGCGTCGGCCACGTAGTAGGCGAAGAGCTGCAGCGGAATGGCCGCGATGATCGGGGAGAAGAGCTCCTCGGTTTTCGGCACGTAGAGCACATGGTCCGCGTGGCGGCGGATTGCGGTGTTGCCTTCGGTTGCGATGACGATGCACGCCCCCTTGCGCGCGCGGATTTCTTCGATGTTGGAGATGACCTTTTCATATACCGGCGAGTCCGTCGCCAGAAACACCACCGGCCAGCCTTTGCGGATCAGCGAGATCGGCCCGTGCTTCATTTCGCCGGCCGCATAGCCTTCGGCATGGATCAACGGGCAGATTTCTTTCAGCTTGAGCGCGCCTTCCAGCGCGCTGGGATAGTGGTAGCGGCGCCCCAAATAGTAGAAATTGCGCTCGGCGGCGTATTTCGCCGCGGCCTTCTTGATCGCCGGCTCAATGGTGAGCGTCCGCTCGATGATGTACGGTAACTGGGCGAAGTTCTCCAGCAGCGCCCGCCATCGGCGCGGCGTCATCCGCCGCAGCCGCTTGGCCAGATACAGCGTGATCAGGGCCAGCGCCGTCAGCTGCGACGTGTAGGCCTTGGTTGAGGCGACGGCGATTTCCGGCCCGGCATGCGTGTAGAGCACCGCATCGGATTCTCGCGCAATGGAAGATCCCACGACGTTGCAAATCGAAAGAACCTTTGCGCCTTGCGATTTCGCCAATCGCACGCCAGCAAGCGTATCCGCTGTCTCGCCGGATTGGGTAATGGCCATGACGGTGGTGCGGCGGTCGAGTGTGACTCCGCGGTAGCGGAATTCGCTGGCCAAGTCGACATCGACGGGCGCGCCGGCGAATTCTTCCAGCATATATTCGCCCACCAAGCCCGCGTGATAGGCGGTGCCGCAAGAAATGATGATGAATTTTTCGTCCGGGTGCAGCGCATCGAGAAACGCCTTGGTGCGCCGGTCAAAGGTCACGCGCCGCGTGTCCGGCAGCAGCCGATTCGCCAGGGTTTGCGCAATGCTCGCCGGTTGCTCGTGGATTTCTTTGAGCATGAAGTGCGGGTAGCCGCCGCGCTGCGCGGCCTCGCGGCTGAAGGACACCGTGCTGGGAGCGCGCTGAATGGGTTTGCCATCCAGCGTCGTGATCCGAGCCCCCTTGGCGGAAAGCTCTACGACCTCATCGTCGTGTAAGTAGACCACGCGCCGCGTATGGCCCAAGATGGCCGGCACGTCAGAGGCAAAAAACGCTTCACCCCCGCCCAGCCCGACGATGAGCGGGCTGCTGTTGCGCGCCCCGAAGAGCCGTGTCGGCTCATCAGCCGAGAGCAGGCAGACCGCATACGCGCCGCGCAGCTCTTTGAGGGCCAACCGGAAGGCCTCTGCGATGGGCGCATGCTTGGCGTGCTCTTCAATGAGATGGACAATGATTTCCGTGTCGGTTTTCGAGCGAAACCGATGGCCTTTCTCCAGCAACCGCTCCTTCAGCTGCGCGTAGTTCTCAATGATGCCGTTATGGATGATGGCAAGCTTGCCCGTGCAATCCGTGTGGGGATGCGCGTTGATCTCATTCGGCAGACCATGCGTCGCCCATCTGGAGTGACCCACCCCGATGGTTCCAGAAATCGGCTTGCGCTTAATCTCTTCGATGAGCGCGCTCAGTTTACCTGGTCGCTTGCGAATCTGAATCCCCCGGCCATTGAGCACCGCGAGTCCGGCGGAATCATAACCCCGATATTCAAGATTCCGCAAGCCCTCAAGAAGGACGTCCGTGACTGGCTTGGTTCCCACGTATCCGATAATCCCGCACATCGTCTCTCATTCGATATCAGATATGAAATGGCCATTTCATATCTGATATCGCCTTGCCGTTAACGCTGGTGAATGATCTGCCCGCCGACGACGGTCAGCAGCACGCGAAAGTGTTTGTCGAACGCCACCAGATCGGCGCGTTTGCCGACGGCGATTACTCCGCGCCCCCGATCCCCAAGCAAGCGCGCCGGAACTTCCGATGCCATCCGGACGGCGTCCAGCAGCGACACCCCGCCCCACGCGACCGCATGCTGGACGGCGCGCATCATGGTCAGCGCGCTGCCGGCCAATGTTCCCGTCTTCAGGAAATACGCCCCGCGCCGTTTCACGACGTTCCAGCCTTGATACCGAATCGAGTCGGTCACCAGTGCCACGCGATCCACCCCTTTGGCGCGCACCAACAAGCGAAAGGCAGAAGGGCTCACGTGCACTCCGTCGAGAATCACCATGGCCGTCAGTCGATTATCCGTCAGCGCTGCGTCGAGCAGCGACGGGCGCCGGTGATGGAATGCCGGCATGCCGTTAAAGACGTGGGTCGCAGCACTCGCACCCGCGTTCACGGCGCGTTCGGCCTGCTCAGTCGTCGCCGCGCTGTGGCCCAGGGATGCCACGATGCCCCGTCGCCGGCACCAGCGAATGGCCGCCATGGCTCCAGGTAGCTCCGGCGCAATTGTCATGAGCCGGATCGCGTGAGTGCTCCCCAGTGCTCGAAGCTCAGCACCTCGAGGCGGTCGCATCCAGCGCTTGGGTAATGCCCCGGCCCGGTCGGGATTGACAAACGGGCCTTCCAGATGCGCGCCAAGACACTGGGCGCCTTCAAATGCGCGCAGCTCGGTCTGGGCGATCAAACGGTCGGCTAATCGTTTCGCTGCTTCGGGCCCGATCGTGCGCAAAAACGCTGTGGTGCCGGATCGCGCCAGGTCGCGCGAGAGCCGCTGCGGCTCGCCCCACACATGCAGGTCAATGAACCCTGGGACGAGGTAGGCGCCGTGGAGATGAATCGATTTCGCCCCACGTGGCGGCCGGCCACGAATCGACCCGATACGACCGTTGTTAACGCCGAGGGCCCCGTCGATGATCCCGCGAGGAGTGACAAGCTTTCCGCCCGCTAGCGATAGTTCGACCATGATCAACTTTCAAAAATGTCCCCGGCGGGAATCGAACCCGCGTTGTCAGCTCGAAAGGCTGTTGTCCTAGCCACTAGACGACGGGGACGTGTCAGATATGATATCAGATATCAAACCGGGGTTTGATATCTGATATCGCCTGGAAAGCTTATTTCTTACGTTTGGTGGCAGGCTTGGCGCGCGGCGGTTTGGCTTTTGCCTGAGGCTTCGCCTTCAATGGCTCCGGGGGGGCTGCAGCGGCCTGGATATCCTCAATCGAAACCACCTCGCCGATTTCCGCGGGCTGCGCTTTCGGTTCGGTGTTCCGTGGAGGCGGATCGGCGGTTTCTTCCGCCGCTTGCGGCACCACGCACGCCACCGACGCGACGCGGTCTTTGCCTTTGATGCTGATCAACCGCACCCCTTGGGAGGCGCGGCCCGTGGCGCGCACGTCTTTGACCGGGGAGCGCACCATCATCCCCTCGTGCGAGATGAGCATCACCTCATCCTGATCCGTCACCGCTTTAGCACCCACCACCGCCCCGTTTTTCTTCGTGACCTTGATGTTGATGATCCCCTTGCCGCCGCGGCTCTGCACGCGATACTCAGCAATGTCGGAGCGCTTGCCGAAGCCAAGCTCCGTGACAGTCAGCAGGGTCGCCTTCGGCCGCACCACGACCATCGAGATCACCTCATCGCCCTTCCCCAGGCGGATGCCGCGCACCCCGCGGGCTGATCGGCCGACTTCGCGAGCCTGCCCCTCGGGAAATCGAATCGCCTTGCCCTGCTTGGTCACCAGCAAGATTTCCCGCTCCCCGTCGGTGACCTCGGCCTCGATGAGCTCATCGCCTTTGTCCAGGGTGATGGCGATGATGCCGCCTTTGCGAGGATTTGAGTAGGCTTCAACCTTCGTCTTCTTCATCGTGCCCTGCTTGGTCGCCATGAGGAGAAATGTGCTCGGCGTAAATTCCTTCACCGCCACAAAGGTTGAGAGCCGCTCATCTTTTTGCAGCGATAGCAGATTGGCGATCGCGGTCCCGCGCGCGTAGCGGCCGGCCTGCGGCACCTCATGGACCTTGAGCCAATAGCAGCGGCCCATATTGGTGAAAAACATCAGCGTTTCGTGCGTCGTCGCGACAAAGAGATGCTCCACAAAATCCTCTTCTTTCGTCTCCATCGCCGTGACCCCGACACCGCCGCGCCGCTGCTTGCGATAGGTCGACACCGGCAGCCGCTTGATGTACCCGGTGTGGGTAATGGTGATCACCACGTCTTCCTCGGCGATCAAATCCTCGATCTGCAAGTCCTGGATCTCGCCGACGATGTCGGTGCGCCGCTCATCGCCGAATTTCTTCTTCACGTCCTGCAGCTCGGTCTTGATCACCTCCAGCACTTTTTTCTCGCTCTTGAGGAGCATCTGGTAGTACTCGATCTTCTTGATCAGCTCCAGGTACTCGGCTTCGATCTTCTCGCGCTCCAGAGCCGTGAGCCGCTGCAGCTGCATTTCCAGGATGGCCTGGGCTTGCCGATCCGAAAAATCAAACTTCTTGATGAGTCCTTCCTTGGCTTCCTGCGGGCTCTTGGAGCCTCGAATGAGCTTGATAATGGCATCCAGATTCGCGATCGCTTTCTTGAAGCCTTCCAGGATATGCGCTCGCTCTTGCGCTCTGGCCAGCTCAAACTTCGTGCGGCGGGTGATGATCTCCTTGCGATGATCCACGAATGTCTGGAGCATCGATTTCAGCCCCAGCACCCGCGGCCGCCCGTCGACCAGGGCGAGCATGATCACGCCGAAGGTCGTCTCCATCTGCGTGTGCTTGTAGAGCTGATTCAGCACGACTTGATCGTTGGCATCGCGCTTGAGTTCGATCATCACGCGCATGCCGTCTTTGTCCGACTCATCGCGCAGATCCGAGATGCCTTCGATGGTCTTCTCCTGCACGAGCTTGGCGATGGTCTCCAGCAGTGTTGCCTTGTTCACCTGATACGGCAGCTCGGTGATGACAAGGGCTTGCCGGTTGCCTTTGAGCTGTTCGACTTGCGCCTTGGCGCGAATACGAATCGACCCTCGGCCGGTGGCGTAGGCATCCTTGATGCCATCGCGCCCGCAGATGATCGCCCCGGTCGGAAAATCCGGCCCCCGCACGTGCCGCATCAAGGGGCCGAGCTCAATCTGCGGATCCTCGATCAGCGCGCAGGCCGCATCGACCACTTCGGTCAAATTGTGCGGCGGAATGTTCGTGGCCATCCCAACGGCGATGCCGCTGGAGCCATTGACGAGCAGGTTCGGCAAGCGCGCGGGAAGCACCTTTGGCTCTTGGAGCGAGCCGTCAAAGTTCGGCGCAAAGTCCACGGTGTCTTTATCGATCTCATCGAGCAGCTCCATCGCGATCGCTTGGAGCCGCGCCTCGGTGAAGCGGTGCGCGGCCGGCGCATCCCCATCAACGCTGCCGAAGTAGCCTTGTCCATCGATGAGCGGATAGCGCAGCGAAAAGTCTTGCACCATGCGCACGAGCGCGTCATAGACGGCCATATCGCCGTGTGGATGATACTTGCCCAAAATTTCCCCGACGATACGAGCGCTTTTCTTATACGGCTTACCTGGCTCCAGGCCGAGATCCTGCATGCCGTAAAGAATGCGCCGGTGGACCGGCTTGAGCCCATCGCGCACATCAGGCAATGCCCGCCCGACAATGACGCTCATCGCGTACGAGATGTAGGAATCTTTGATCTCTTCCTCAATCTCTCGATTCACAATCTTCTCACCCAGTGCGTACATAGTTAGATATCCAGGTTTTTGACTTCCAGAGCGTGCTCTTCGATAAACTGTTTGCGAGGCTCCACCGCCTCGCCCATCAGGGTCGTGAACATGCGCTCGGCTTCGACCGCATCTTCCAGCGTGACCTTCAGCATCGTGCGCTTGGCTGGGTCCATCGTCGTATCCCACAGCTGCTGCGGATTCATTTCCCCAAGCCCTTTGTACCGCTGGATCGTCAGCCCTTGCCGCCCTTCTTCCTCAACGGCCAGCAGCACCTCGCGCAATCCGCCGAATGGCTGCGTTGTGTTCTCGCCTTCCAGCCGAAACGCTGGTTTCCCATCTTTAGGATGGTAATCTTCCAGCGAGAGGTCCAGCTTCTTGAGCTTCTTCTCGAGATCCTCAAGCTCCGAAGCCTCGAACAGCTCGGCGAATTGCGCGGCGGCATTCGACGATGCCTTCTCCAGCTCTTCGAGGTTCAGCTCCTGCTTCTCGGCGAATTTCGCCAGCTCTTCATCATCATACAGGAAGTGCTGCTCGCCATTCAGCCGGATCATGTACAGCGGCAGCCCCTTCTTCGGATGGCGCTGCGCAAAATAGGTCGCCGGCTCAAGGCGATACCGATGCAGCCCGCGGCTCACCCGCTCGAGTTCGGCCAGTGCGCGCAGCAGTTCCAGCAGCGTCTTGTCTTTGAAGGTCTTCTTGCTTGAGACGTGCGTGAGTGTTTTGCCCTCAGCGCCGAGCTCCAGCAGCAGATTTGACATCTGCTCATCCGTCTCGATGTACTCTTCGCGCTTGCCGCGCTTGATCTTGTAGAGCGGCGGCTGCGCGATGTAGATATGCCCGGCCTCAACCAGCTTATTCATCTGCCGATAGAAAAAGGTCAGCAGCAGCGTGCGGATATGGTTGCCGTCGACGTCGGCATCAGCCATTAACACTACCTTGTGGTAGCGCAGCTTCTCCAGCGAAAATTCGTTGCCGATGCCACAGCCAAGCGCAGTAATAATCGTCCGGATTTCTTCATTGGTCAGCACTTTTTCCAGCCGCGCCTTCTCAACGTTGAGAATCTTTCCCTTAATCGGCAGAATCGCCTGAAATCTCCGGTCCCGTCCCTGCTTGGCCGAACCGCCGGCGGAGTCGCCTTCCACGATGTAGATCTCGCAGAGTGCGGCGTCGCGCTCGGAACAGTCGGCGAGCTTGCCAGGCAGCGCGCTTGATTCCAGCAACCCCTTCCGGCGGACCAGCTCGCGCTCGTGCCGCGCGCGCTCGCGGGCCCGCGCTTCCACCAAGCATTTATCCGCGACCTTGCTCGCCACCGACGGATGCTCTTCAAAAAACGCGCCCAGCTTCTCGTTGCAAATCGAGGCGACGATGCCCTCCACTTCCGGCGTGCCCAGCTTCGCCTTGGTCTGCCCTTCAAACTGCGGCTGCGGGACTTTGACACTCACCACCGCCACGAGTCCTGCGCGGGCGTCTTCTCCTTCAATCGTCAGGCTGTCGCCCTTAAACAGATTTTTCGCCTTGCAGTAGGTGTTGATCGTCCGGGTCAGCGCCGATTTAAACCCAGAGAGATGGGTCCCGCCGTCGACGGTGTTGATGTTGTTCGCGAAGGCGTAGAGGTTCTCGGAATAGCCGTCGTTGTACTGCAGCGCGATTTCGACCGCGGTGGTGCCCTGCTCGCCCTCGAAGGCGATCACATTGTGCAGCGGGGTCTTGTTCTTGTTGATGTGCGCGACAAACTCTTTGATGCCGCCGTCGAACTTAAACGACGCCTCTTTGTCGGACCGCTCGTCCTTGATCGAGATGGCCAGGCCCTTATTTAAGAAGGCCAGCTCGCGCAGCCGGTTGGACAGCGTCTCGAAGTTGTGCGCGATGCCATTCGTGAAAATTTCCTTATCCGGCTTGTAGGTGATCCGCGTGCCCGTGCCGGAGACTTTGCCGATGGTCGTCAGCGGCGAGACCGCCTTGCCGCGCGCGTAGCGCTGGCGATACACCTTGCCGTCGCGCTTGACCTCCGCCTCGAGCCATTCGGATAATCCGTTCACCACCGACACCCCCACCCCGTGCAGTCCGCCGGAGACTTTATACGTCTTGGAGTCGAATTTGCCGCCGGCGTGCAGCTTCGTCAGCACCACCTCAAGCGCGGATTTTTTCTCGGTCTTGTGTTGGTCAACAGGAATCCCGCGTCCGTCATCGACGACCGTCACGGAGTTGTCCTGGTGGATGGCCACCTCGATCTTGGAGCAGTGGCCGGCCATGGCTTCATCGATCGAATTATCGACGACTTCTTCGACGAGATGATGCAGCCCGCGCGGGCCGGTATCGCCGATGTACATCGCCGGGCGGCGGCGGACGGCTTCCAAGCCCTCCAGCACTTGAATGCTGCTCGCGTCGTACGCTTTCCCCGCCGCCGTCGAGGGCGCGGATGTCTTTGCGGTGTTGCGTTTCATGGTTGCTGCGCTCGCCATACCAGTCTCGTCGTCCTCCCTGCCGTTGTTCCCGTCTGCTCGACCACGGCCCGCAACGTCCCGGGCCGCGTGAGGGTGTTGTAAATGCTGTTATCGCGAAAAATCAGTTGGCTTCGGATCCGCCGCTGCCGGCCGCGCACCACCGCGACCAGCTCGGTCGTGCGAACCGCGCGCCCTCGATCAATGAGATACGGCATGCCGTCCTGCCGTCTGCGGCCGAACTACGAGACTGGTGACTTTGCCCTCGGTCAGCGTCCGTACGTGCTGGGCGAGGCGCTCGCGCTGAAAGTGCAGCATGAAGCTGTCCCCGGGCTGCTCCGCGGCGATCACCAGCTGGCCGCGGCGAACGCTCACCGGCTGCGTATGCGCGGCAAGGTCCGGGCCGACCAACCGTTTCCAGCGGCGCCGCAGCAGATCAAGCACGGCATGGTGCTGCTCCACCCGCTTCAGCACGCTCGGTAAGAGCGCATCGATCCGCTGTCCTGTCGGTTTGCTCATCATCTGCGGTCATCCGCGCGCAGCGTTGCGGTTCATACCGCCTTCATGGGCAGCACAAGGTACGTAAAGCCTGGCTGACGGATCACCGCGGGCTTCTCCGGTCCGGTGATTTCCACCGCCACCTCATCCGTATCCAACACTTTCAGCACTTCAAGCCAAAACTCCGGATTAAACGCGACGGTCACCGGCTCGCCCGGGTACGTCACCGCAAGTTCTTCCCGAGCGCTCCCGAGCTCGGCGGACTCTTTTGACACCACCAGCTTCCCTTCCCCCACTTCAAAAACGACCGCCTGCGAGGCGGCGCTGGTCATCAAACTGGCCCGGCGGATCGCATTGGTGAGGGTTTGGCGGTTGCACGTCATGACGGTTTTTGTCGGTGGGGGAATCACCTTGTCGTATTGCGGGAATTGCCCCTCAATGAGCCGGGTGATGATGGTGACGTCGCCGAAGGTAAAGGTGAGCTGGTTGTCTTTGAGGGGGGCGATGCGAACCTCTTCGGTCCCATCAGCCTGCAAGAGTCTTCCAAGCTCCCGCACCGTCTTCGCCGGAACCACCACTGAGAGCTGGTGCGTTGTCGCGTTCGTGACCGGCGCCTTGGCGGCCGCCAGGCGACGGCCGTCGGTCGCCACCAGGGTCAGCTCCGTCTTCTGAAGAGCGATGAGGGTTCCGTTGAGAATAAACCGCGTTTCTTCCATCGACATCGCATGCGCCGTCTGCGCAATGAGTGTTTTGAGCGCTTGTTGGGAGATAGTGAGTTGCTCGTTATTGGATGTGGGGGGAAGGATGGGGAAATCTTCCGCAGGTAGTCCTGGAATACGGAAGCTGCTCGCCCCACAGGTAATGGTGGCGGTGTGGTTCTTCCTTGCCTCCAAGACCACCACCTCATCCGGAAGCTCTCGAATCACGGTGGTAAATTTTCTCGCGGGGAGAGCCACGGCGCCTTTTTCGTTTTGGGCGGCCAATGGAAACCGGCACCGGATACCCACATCCAAGTCGGTTGCGCTGAGGGTGATGCCCTCCTCGGTCGTCTCAATGAGAATGTTGGCAAGGATGGGGAGGGTGCTGCGGTCATTGACCGCGTGCTCAACCATTTGGAGGTGCCGAAGTAGCTGGGGTTGCGGGATGGTGATGCGCATCGCGGCTCCTTGTGGATTTCACAGCACTGTTATGACGATATGGTATTAAAAAAGAACCCTCGTAGTAGCACTAGAGTGTGTGGAAATGTGGAAAACATTTTAACCCATCTGGCGCCCCGAGGCTGCGGTAATCAGCTGATTTAGGTGGGTGATGATCTGCTTCTTGTGCGCATCTTGTGTGATCTCCCGCTCAATTTTTCCGACGGCGTGCATAATCGTGGTGTGGTCCCGCCCCCCAAATGCTCGCCCAATCTCCGGCAGCGAAGCCTCGGTGAGCCGACGGCACAGAAACATCGCAATCTGCCGCGGGAACAAGACCGAACGTTGCCGGCGGCTCCCGCGCATCTCCTGGAGGTCTAACTGGAAGTACTCGGCGACGCGCCGCTGGATCTCATCCAGCGTGATCCGCGCGCTGACCTCCCGCACCATATCCTTCAAGACCTCCCGCGCAATCTCAGCATCGAGCGGCTTGTTAAAGAGATTGCAGTACGCGATAACGCGGATCAGCGCGCCTTCTAATTCCCGGATGTTGGCGGTAATTTGCTTGGCCATGAAATCCGTGACCGGCTCCGGCACAAGGATCCCGGCCTCCTCCGCCTTCTTGCGGAGAATGGCAATGCGGGTTTCCAGATCCGGGGGTTGGATATCCGTCACCAAGCCCCATTCAAAGCGCGACACCAGCCGCTCTTCGAGCCCGGCGATTTCTTTGGGGGAGCGGTCGCTGGAAATCACGATTTGTTTGTGGGCGTCATAGAGGGCGTTGAAGGTGTGGAAGAACTCCTCTTGGGTCGCTTCTTTCTGGGCGATGAAATGGATGTCGTCGACGAGCAGCACATCGACCGTTCGGTACTTATCGCGGAACCGCGACGTGGTTTTATTCTGGATGGAGGCGATCAGCTCGTTCGTAAAGCGCTCGCTCGAAATATACACGACGCGCCGCGCAGGCCAGCGATGGAGAATCGCGTGGCCGATCGCCTGCATGAGGTGGGTCTTCCCTAACCCCACCCCGCCGTAAATAAACAACGGGTTGTACGCCCGCGCCGGCGATTCAGCGACGGCCAGCGACGCCGCGTGGGAAAAGCGATTGCTGGGGCCCACCACAAATCGGTCAAAGGTGAGCCTGGCATTCAGCCCGTGGCTGCCATCGCTTTGCGATGAGGACGCCGGGGCCGCGTTGGCTGGAGAGGCATCCGCCGGCTTGAGGGGCGAAACCGCTGCCGGCAGAATGGACGCGAAGCTCGCGGCGGTCGCGGTGACCACCCGCACCTCGCGCGTTCCGGCAAACGGCCGAAGCGCCTCGAGATAATGGGTGAGGACCCAATCGCGGAAAAAGGAGTTAGGCGCTTCAAGCGTGACGGCGGCATCCGTCAATCCACCGACGGTCAGCGGATCGAGCCACCGATTGACCACCTCAGAACCAAGCCTTGCCTTGAGGCGTTCCCGGATTACGGCCCAGTCGAACGGGGTGTTTTGCACAGTTTCCACACGTTTTCCACAGGGTGCCTGGGATCCACTTCGGAGAAACGCATTATACCAACATTCAGAAACGCGCTCAAGCGATTTGTGCTTGATTTCTCCTAGCCCCCGGCCGTATAATATTTCACGTCCTATCGAATGAAAAAGAACCTACGGAATCTCTCGAACCGAAAACGGAAACGCGTCCATGGATTCCGCCGTCGCATGAGCACGCGCGGAGGCCAAAATGCCTTGCGCCGTCGACGGCGCAAGGGACGCTGGCAGCTGATTCCTGCGTAACGACGCCACCCCGACGATTACCCGGCTACGACTGACCAAGGCGTTTACAGCCGTCTATCGGAGCGGGCGGTGGGCGCGCGGGCGGCATCTGTCCGTTGGGAGCGCGCCGAACCAGCGCATCGAGACCCGCCTCGGCCTACGGACTCGACGCGGACTCAAAGGGGCCGTGGAGCGGAATCGGCTCAAGCGGCAGTTGCGCACGGTCATCAGAACGCAACGACTAGCGCTATGCCCAGCAGTTGATGTGGTCATTATCCTTCACCCAGCACAGATCCCGTGTCCAACCGAAACACTTGCCACAGAATTGAAAATCCTATGCAAACGCCTCAACATTCTCTTGCCGCTACGCTAGCGATTCGCGTCATACAGATATATCGTAACTACATTTCTTACAATAAGTTACAGTCATGCAGGTTCCTCCCAAGCTGCTCCTCCTACGCCTGCCAAGCCCTTGAGCGCTACGGTTTTTGGCGCGGAGGAATGAAGATCGTTGGCAGGCTGCTGCGGTGCCATCCCCTTGGCCCGTGGGGCGTTGACCCCCTCACGTAATGGGATCAGAGAAGCGCGTCTTGCTCGCTGCAGCCCTCAGCGCAATTTTCATTAGCGTCTACTCCTCGGCGGTCCTCAAGCCATCGCGCCAGCCGGCGCAACAACTCCTTCCTGTCGCCTCACCACAGACGATGTCAGCCGATGTGGCGTCATATCATATTCTCGATGAGGATGTTACAGTTATTGAATCGCGCGATGTTCGGCTTGAAATTGGCAAGTCAAGTGCCGCAGTTCGCAAGGTGACGCTGAAACAATTCCACGATTCGATTTCAAGCGCGCCTCTGCAAATCAGCTCATCGTATCCGCTGCTTGGCATTCGAGGCGACGTTCGTTGGATTCTTAAGGAAACCGGGTCGACAGCGGTCACATTCACCGGGGCGGATGCGTCCGCATCATATCGCCTGACCTATGAGCTAAACGCGGAGCAGCCTGGATTGCAGCTGTCCGTGGCAACCGACCAGGCGACGCTTGCCTCCCTGAGGATCATCGCAAGCTGGGCTAAAGCAGACGCGTTGAATGATCAGCAGAACAGGTTGGAGATCAGCGCGCGCTCTGAAGACAACGGGAAGGCCAGGTATTTTCGGCATGGCGTATCGCGAAAGGCAAAAAATGTTCCACGTGGAACATTGCTGCTTTCAATCGCCGAGCGCTTCTTCTGCATCTCGGTGAAATCAGTGCAGCCCCTTGCGGTCCAAATTCTCCCAAGCATCAACGGGCACGAGCTTGTGACCGAAGCCTCGCTGCCATCAGGCGCTGACACCTACCAGGCAAAGGTCTATTTCGGACCAAGAGACTATTTTTACCTTCGTCAGGCCGGGGTTGAACAGGCTTTTGCCGTTGGCACGATCAGTCAAATTGGATTGGTCTTGCTGTCGTTCCTCAAATGGATTGCTGGCATCACGAAGAACTACGGGGTCGCGATCATCTGTTTTTCCATCGGCATCACCGCGCTCATTTCACCCCTCACACTGATCAGTTTCAGGTCGATGAAGAAAATGCAGGAGCTGAAGCCTAAGGTAGATCATGTGTTAGCAAAATATAAGAACGATCAGATGAAAGCGAACCAGGAAGTGTTTGCCTTATACCGCGAGCACAAAGTCAGCCCGCTGAGCGGGTGCCTGCCGATGTTGCTGCAAATGCCGATCCTTATTGCGCTGTTTCAAGCCATGTCGCATTTTATCGATTTTCGTGGAAAGGGGTTCTTGTGGATCGCTGACTTGTCGCTGCCGGATCATTTTCTCCGGCTGCCATTTTCCGTGCCGCTGTTGGGTCCGCACCTAAATCTGTTGCCGATCATCATGGCGGCGGCGATGTACATTCAAACGCGCCAATCGAGCAGAGCCATGGGAAGCGCTGAGAGCAATCCGACCGCGAAAATGTTCTCAGGCCCGCTGATGCCCATCATGTTTGGCGTGATGTTTTACCAGGTGCCCTCAGGATTGGTCTTATACTGGTTGACCAACACGCTCATGTCACTTGTTATTTATAGAGTGGCAAAGAGTTAGAAGAAACGCACATAATGAGCACAGCTTGTGCGAAACGAAAAGCCTAGAACGGTACGAGGATAATGTTCCACGTGGAACATTAGCTGAGATGGCAAAAATTATCGCGGTGTGTAATCAAAAAGGCGGGGTTGGAAAATCAACAACAGCGGTGAACGTCGGCTCCTATCTGGCACTTGCCGGGCGAAAGACGCTGCTGGTTGATCTTGACCCTCAAGGCAATGCGACAACAACCTGTGGCGTATCAAGAGACGACGCGGCAGGAAAAGACATCTACCAAGTGCTGATCAATAACCTTGACATCGAGGAAACCATTCTCAAGACGCCGGTTGACGGGATGCGCCTTGTTCCTGCCAGCATTGATCTTGCCGGGGCAGAGCCGTTTCTGGCAACCGCGGAAGAAAAAGAGACCGTGCTGCGGCGGATCTGCGAAACGCTTCGCCCGAAATATGAATTCATTCTTTTTGATTGCCCCCCAGCGCTTGGCCTGCTGACGGTCAACGCGCTCGTTGCGGCTGACAGCACCATTATCCCTGTCCAGTGCGAATACCTAGCCCTTGAGGGCCTGAGCTCCTTGATGCGGTCTGTCAATTTGGTGAAGCAGCGGCTGAACCCTGCGCTGAAAGTCGGAGGAATTGTGTTGACGATGGCAGATTTTCGCGCTAATCTTGCCCGTGAGGTCGCCGATGAAGTTAAAAATTATTTCAAGGAGATGGTGTTCAAGACATCGATCCCGCGCAACATTCGGCTCGCCGAGTCACCAGGATTTGGCAAGCCGATTTGCCTCTATGATCCAAATTCAACTGGCGCATTAGCGTATCGTCTTCTTACACAAGAGGTTATAAACAAGGAAATTTTCGGAGCCGCGACATGAAGCGATTAGGGAAAGGGCTTGCCGATTTGATTGATCTGCCGCAAGACGCCGCCGCATCGGCGGGATTGGTGGTCGTGAAAACCGCGCAGATCCGCCCTGGACGATTTCAGCCGCGCACCTCGGTCAGCGACACCAGCTTGGAGGAACTGAAGGCATCGATCAGACAATCCGGCATCATCGAGCCGGTGGTAGTGCGGCCTGGGAGCCAGGGCACCTATGAGCTCGTCGCGGGGGAGCGGCGATTTCGCGCAGCCCAAGCCCTCGGGCTGATTGAGATCCCCGCGGTCGTGAAGACGCTGTCAGATCAGCAGGCCGCGGAGTTGTCGCTGATTGAGAATGTGCAGCGGGAAAACCTCAACCCGCTCGAAGAAGCCAGAGGCTATTCGCGGCTCACGGAAGCGTTTGGCTATACGCAGGAATCGCTCGCGATGGCCGTGGGCAAGGACCGCGCGACCATTGCGAACCTCTTGCGCATCCTGCGCCTGCCTGAGGAGATTCGGCAAGGGCTGCTCGATGAAAAGATCTCGCTCGGGCACGCCAAGGTGCTGCTGACGATCGAGGATCGCGGACGGCAGACGGCGCTGTATCAGAAGATCCTCGCCAATGGCTTATCGGTCAGGCATCTTGAGGGCCTGGCCACGAACTGGATGCCGTCGCGCAAGCGGCGTGTGAAGCCGGGCGACCCCAACACCGCCGGCCTTGAAGAGGCGCTGCGGCGCGCCCTCGGAACCAAAGTCAGCGTCAAGGCGAGGAAAAAAGGCGGGCGCATCGTGATTGAGTATTTTTCCTCCGAAGAATTGACGCGGCTGCTTGGCCTTCTCAGCGTTTCCGTGGGATGATGGCGCCACAGTCCACGCTGTTTCTGATCAAGCCCGACGCGGTTCAGCGCGGCCTGCTGGGGGCGATTATCTCGCGCATTGAAGAGCTCCGCTTGGATGTGCTGGGAGCGAAGATCGTGCGCGTCTCCAAGGAATTAGCGGAAGCGCACTATGCGCACATTCGCGGGAAACCGTTTTTCGACGAGACGGTCGAGTATCTGCAGGGCAAGCGGCACGGCGTCCCCTACGTGATGGCCCTGGTCTTGTCGGGGGAGAAGGCCGTTGAGCGCGTTCGCGCATTGACGGGGGCGACCCATCCAGAAAAAGCCGCCCCCTCGTCGATTCGAGGCGCCTTTGGCCGGATGGCGACGAACGGGCTGATGGAAAACGTGGTCCACGCCTCGGCGAATACGGCCGATGCCTCGCGGGAAATTGCCCTCTGGTTCCAACCGCATGAAGTGCTCCCGTTGCCGTCCTCAACACTGGCCGCCGCCCGCCCGCCGCTGACATGAGCCAGGCGCGCGCGAAGATTTCCAGCATGACCGGCTACGGCCGCGCCACCGCGCGCACCGAGTTCGGGGGGGTGGCCGTCGAGGTGCGGAGCACGAATCATCGATACGTGGAAATCGACGCCCACATGCCCAACGGCCTCTCCGCGCTGCAGGGTCGCATCGCCGATGAGCTGCGCAAGATCGTGCGCCGCGGGCGCGTGGAAGTGTTTCTCACGCTGCAGACGGACCGCCTGGGGCACCGCAAGGTGCAGTTTGATGAAGCGCTGCTGCAGCGGTACCACGAGGCCCTCCTGAATCTGAAGGGGCGCTTCGGCCTCAAAGGGCCGCTGACGCTTGAGCAGCTGCTCAGCGCTCCGCAAGCCATGTCCGTCGTGGAAGACCGCGTGCCTGCCGAGCAGTTCTGGCCGTCGGTGCGCTCCGCGGTGCAGGCGGCGGCGCGCGATTTGGCTGTCTCACGCCGCCGCGAAGGGGCGAAGCTCGCCGCGGATCTCCGGGGGCAGCTAAAGGTGATTGAACGGAACGCCCAAGCCATTGCGCGGCGCCTGCCGAGGGCCTTAGCGCAGCAACGGCAGCGGCTGGTCGAGCGGTTGCGCGAGCTGCTTGGCAATGGGGCGGCCGCCTCTGTCTCGCAGCTGGAGCAAGCTGCCGCCCTGGTGAAGGATACGGATGTGCATGAGGAGCTCGTCCGGTTGGAGAGCCATGTCGCGTCGATGCGGCAGACGCTCGCAAAACAGCAAGTGGTCGGCAAGCGCCTGGATTTTATGGCCCAGGAGCTGATGCGCGAAACCAATACGCTGGGCAGCAAAGTCAACGATTCTGAGGCGGTGCAGCACGTCGTCGAGATCAAAGGCTGCATCGAGAAGATCCGAGAGCAAGTACAGAATCTGGAGTGAGGCTCTCTGCTCCGTGATGGCTGTGACACTCTTAAACGTCGGATTCGACAACGCGGTGGCGGCGGAGCGCATTGTCGCGGTCGTCTCCGCCGATCCCTCGCCGGTGAAGCGGTTGCGCGAAGAGGCGAGCCGGCATCAAAAACTGGTCGATGCGACCAATGGCCGCCGAACCCGCACGGTCATCGTCACCGACTCGGATCATGTGGTGCTCTCAAGTTTGCAGCCGGAGACGGTCGCACAGCGGCTGGCCGAATTGAGGCGTGACTAAACCGCATGGATCATGGATGGTGGATGGTGGATGGTGGGCGACTCTTACCACTGTTCGAGCCTCCAACAATCCACGATCCGCCATCCACCATCCACCATCCAGGTAAAGTCTTTGTCATCTCAAGCCCTTCGGGCGGCGGCAAGACGACGGTGGTCAAGCGTCTCCTGCGCCGGATGCCCGTGCTGGCGCGCTCGGTGTCGGTGACGACGAGAGCGCCTCGGCCGGGGGAGCGCACCGGGCGGGATTATCGGTTTATTTCGCCGAGCGTCTTTGCGCGGATGCGGCGCCAGGGGGCGCTGATGGAATGGGCGCGCGTGCACGGCGCGTGGTACGGCACGCCGAAGCGGCCGCTGCTGAGCGCGCTCGCCCAAGGGCAGAGCGCCGTTCTCAGCATCGACGTGCAGGGCGCGCGCAAGATCCGGCGGCTGCTGGGGCGGCGAGCGGTTTTGATTTTTCTCAAGCCCCCCTCCATGCGAAAGTTGCGGCAGCGCCTGCTGCGGCGCAGCACCGAAGACCGGGAAGCCGTTCAGGAACGCTTGGCCGCGGCCCAGAGGGAGCTGGCGTGCGCGTCCTGGTACGACCACGTGGTGATCAACGACCGCCTTGAGGCGGCCGTGGCGCACGTGCGGGCGATCATTCGAAACGCAGGACGAATCAACGGAAGGGAGTCGTGAGCGCATGGCCCATGTGCCGATTGAAGAATTGCTGAAGCGGTGCAGCAGCGTCTATAAGCTGGTGATTCTCGCGTCTCGCCGCGCGAAGGAGATTTCCGAGGGCGCTCCGGCGTTGGTGGAGCAAGCGCCTCGCAAAGTCACCTCCATCGCCTTGGAGGAGATCTTGCAGGGCAAGGTGTTGTACAGGCCGATCGAGGACGACAAATCGAGCAAGCGGAAAAAGAAGAAGGAGTAGCCGTCGGATGACCACACTAGCAGGCGGTCCGGAAATCGTCCTTGGCGTCACGGGATCGATCGGAGCCTACAAGGCAGGCGACTTGACGCGGCAGCTGCGGGATGCCGGCTATGGGGTGACATGCGTGCTGACGCATCGGGCCACGCAGTTCATCGCGCCGCTGACGCTGCAAGCGCTCTCCGAGCGCAAAGTCTACACGGAACTCTTCGACCTGCAGACGACGCAGATCGTGCATACGACGCTGGCCGATCGCTCGAAATTGATCCTTGTCGCTCCAGCGACGGCCAACATCATCGGCAAATTTGCGAGCGGCCTCGCGGATGACCTCCTCTCCTGTTTGCTGCTCGCGACGAAATCGAAGATTTTGTTTGCGCCCGCAATGAATGTGCACATGTGGCAGCATCCCTCGGTGCAGCGGAATGTCACAACGCTCAAGCGCCTCGGGGTGCGATTCATCGGCCCAGATGTGGGGAAACTGGCCTGCGGCTACGAGGCGATCGGGCATCTAGCCGAGCTCGAGGAAATTGTGCGCGCCGTGAAGCAGTGGGTGCCGGTCGGCTCTGCAGCCCCGGCCGCCGCGGCAACACCCGCCCGGTCGAGTACAACACGCCGCAAGCGCACCACCAAGAAACGCTAGGCCGGCATGGGGAGTTCTCGGCGTCCCCTTCGAGTGGTGATGACGGCGGGCCCCACGCGCGAGCCGATTGATCCTGTGCGGTTCATGTCTAACTATTCGACCGGCGCGATGGGAGCCGCGTTGGCGTCGGAGGCCTTGCGGCGCGGGCACCGGGTCACCGTGATCCATGGACCGATCAGCGAGCCGCTGCCGCTTAGGGTGCGGCGCATCGCGGTCGAGCAGGCAATCGAGATGGAGCGAGCCCTCCGCGCCCATGCGCGAGCGGCCGACGTGGTGATCATGGCTGCGGCCGTGGCGGATTTTCGCCCGGCGCGGCGGGCGAGGCACAAACTAAAGCGGCGAGCGCACGGCGCATTGATACTGGAAGCCACCCCCGACATCATTGCACGGCTGCCGCGGTGCCACGGGCAGCTGCGCGTTGGGTTTGCGGTAGAAACCGATCGGGTGGCCGCGCGCGCGCGCGAAAAAGCGCGCACCAAAGATCTCGATCTCATACTCGCGCAACACGTGGCCAGGCCATCAGCGGCTCAGCGGGGTCCGGCAGCGCCGTTTGGGCGAACCAAAATCCGGGCGTGGCTGCTGGAGCGGTCGGTCGCCGTCAGGGCGCTCGGGCGAATTTCGAAGCGCCGCGCAGCCGGCGTGCTCCTTGACAAAATCGAAGCACTTTGGTACGGTCAACACAACCATGCGAATGTGGCGTAAGCGATCCCAACACCGTAGCGCGCAGGGTTTTACGCTGATTGAGCTGCTGGTGGTGATTGCCATCATCGGCATCCTCATCGGTTTCTTAGCCCCGGCGACCATGAAGATCCGCGAGAAGGGGCGGCGGGCGAAGTGCCAGAATAACCTGAAACAGATTTTTTACGCGATTTCTGCGTATCGCGATGATCACAACGAGCAATTTCCCGACTCGCTGGATCAATTGCACGACCAGTACATCGACGATCTCGCGGTCTTTAAGTGCCCGTCGTCAAAAAATGCCGTGCCGGCCTCACCGGGCGGCGGCGACTATGAGTACACGTCAGGATTGTCTCCCGCCAGCAAATCCACCGAGGCTCTGGCCAAGGATAAGGATGGCAATCACCCGGATGGGGTGAACATCCTGTACGTCGGTGGCCAAGTCGGTTTTGAGTCCCACGGCAAAAAACCGTGAACCCCGCCCCAGGCATGTGCGGTGCACTAACACGATGACTTTTTCTGGGGCGGGGTGAACACCTAATTCTCCTTCCCATGCGTATGCGCTCGGTGTGCGGCCGAGGTGTCTTTGCCCTGAACCACGTTGGGTTCAGGGTGAATGGGGGATGCGGCGACGTAGCCAAGTGGTCCAAGGCGGCGGTCTGCAAAACCGCTATTCACCGGTTCGAATCCGGTCGTCGCCTTCTTCTCGCGGTGTCTGGCGCCGTGAGGTGCCTGACACCGCGCTGGCATGAGCAGTGAATAAGTGAGCTAGAATGGGAAATAGAGGACCCAAACTAAAACCCTTCGAGTGTCCCGATCATGTGTTTTGGTATTTGGTTGGGGTGGTCGCATCCGACGGCTGTCTTAGCTCGGACGGTCGACATGTGACAATTGTTGCCAAAGATCGTCGATATCTTATGAAATTGAAACACCACGCTCATCTTACTTGCGGCGCGACCAAATCTTGGGGAGGCAGTGGTCACTTTGCATATCGTCTACAGATCAGCAATAAAAACTTATATGAGAAACTACTTAGCCTTGGTTTAACGCCACGGAAATCTTTGACCCTCGGTCCTCTCAGTATCCCTGATAAGTGGTTTCACCATTTTCTCCGTGGAGTAATTGATGGAGACGGAAACATTCGCCACTGGACGCACCCAACGAATGGTCGGGAGCAGTGGGTTGTAAGAATTTACGGCGCCTCACAACCATTTATCGTGTGGTTACAGGGGACGACACAGCGACTCTGGCATGTCAAAGGGAAAATTCACAAATACGTGGACGAAACAGGTCGACGGCATCCCATGTACACGCTCAAATTTGGAAAATTGGCCGCCAAGGTGATTTTAAGCGAATGCTATTACGCTGGAGCGTTAGCGCTTGAGAGAAAAATGAAGTTAGCCCTTGAATGCGCATCAATTTCTGTGGGTTGGAGGAAGAGCAAGACCGTAAATAATTCCCATTGCTGGCGAAATTGGAGTTATGTGCATACATATCCACGACCGATAAGAGGCCCCGATGATAAGCCTGATCCTACAGCAGGATTAGTCGCTGAAGAATTTGCAACCGATATGCCGGGGTGGTGGAACGGTTTACACGACGGGCTTAAAACCCGTTGTCTCGAAAGGGACATGTGGGTTCGAATCCCACCCCCGGCATGAATTCGAATAGTGCGATTGAAATTAGATGCGCAGACGATTTTGCACGACGAGTGGGATTCGAGGGCTGAGTGCTCAGCACGCAGAGCACATGAGATCCGAAATTGGAGGCAAGGAGTTAGACCCATGAATCACCAACGCACGCCAGGTTTCTTGATTCGTGTTATAGAAATCATTGCCATAACAGGAGGAATCTTCGGTCTTGCCCGGGCTGACACCTCGCAACTTCCCCAGCCTGACTTCACAACAAGCACAGAAACGGTGTATCGCAACACCACGATGGGGATTGAGCTCACCATTCCGCCTGGCTGGTATGTTCCGGCAGATGACGAAGAGCCGTTTCTACATTTTTTTGGATGTTCTTCGCGTTCAGCATGTGAGGTGCGGCTTGATATTTGGGATAGAGCACAGGATAAGCGAAGCGGGTATAGCGAGTTTCTTGAGGGAAGACAGCAGATTCTAGAGCCTTATCAGCTCATTCAAGGAGCTCAGGTACTAAAACTAGATCAATCGCGTTTCCCGAAGAACAAGTGGACGCAGAGTGATCTAAAATTTAGTTACGATATTTTTTTCGACGGTCTTCTCACCTTGACAGTGGGCAGTAATACAGACGCCGTCGAGCCTATCCTGGCATCGTTGAAATACCTCGGAAAGCCACAAGCCAGAGCCCCAAGCACCCCACGATGGCAGATCGACCAAGAGGAGCGAAAAAAACCACTCACCAGGGAACGATGCAAAATCCATCTGCGACATTTTAGGGACGCGGCCCAAGCACCGCAAAACGCCTGTTTAACAACTCAGGGACTACGCCCGTTTGATTTTTCTCTTTATCTTCCTGACGACGCAAAAGAACAAGAAATGCATTTCTTGGGTGAGGAGGCTGTGTGGAAGGGAATTTTCGAGGCCGAGCTGCAACATGGGCCAGTGAAGGGGATGAAAGACCGATGGGCACTATATGAAAGTCATATCAGCGCGACGCCTCATAACCGATTCGAAAAGATTGTTGCCGGAAAATATCATAAGGGCGATTTCGTGCCGTCATTACTTGATTTAGGCAATAGAGATATTGCCGTAATGCCGCATCAATTGGAGAGCGTACACGAGGAGCGCTTCGGAGGAACTACGGCGTATCGGATTGTTGTGCAGCGTCACGGGCCGCTCGGATCGGGACCCCAAAAACCAACCCCATTCTATTATATGGCGATGGTGAAAGGCAGCACGTTTATCATCGCATCGTACGGAAGTAAAGATATGGAAGACACGGTTCGTAACACCATGCGAGTGGTTATTAAGGCGAACCCGTTGTAATCTCAACCGATGGCCAAGTGCACGTGCGGGAACACCGCTGAGGCGAAGCAAGTGATTCCGGTCTGGGCGATCATCCTGCTATTTTTCTGTGGGATTTTTCCTGGCATTATCGCACTCTATTGCCATCGACGGTTATTGGCGTGTGGCGAATGTGGTGCCATTCGCTGGCAGTTTTAGATCAGGGGCGATTAGCTCAGTCGGTTAGAGCGCCACGTTGACATCGTGGAGGTCAGTGGTTCGAGCCCACTATCGCCCAGGTTTACACATGAATAAGATAGAATTGAAGAGACTGTACTGTCAGCGACGGTTGTCGATGATGGAGATCGCCAGCGAGCTGAGCATCACTCATGCAACCGTTCTGTATTGGCTGAAAAAGCACAGAATTCCAAGGCGGTCGTGGAGTGAAAGCGCCTATGTGAAACTTAATCCCGATGGGGATCCGTTCACAATTCCCAGTACATTGACATCAGCTCAACGAGAACTATTGGCCGCCGGCTTCTTGCTGTATTGGGCCGAGGGGGATAAGACGTACAAGCATGGTACGAAAATCGGTAACCTTGACAGCCGGATGCTTCAAGTGTTCATCAAGTTCTTGAGAGAAGTATGCCATGCTGATGAGAATCGCCTCAGTGTCTATGTGAGAGTCCATAAACGCTTCGCACTATCGACCGCAAGACGATACTAGAGCCGAATGTTGAAGCTTCCGCTCAACCGAGTCCATATGTATCGTCATACAGATAAGAGAAGCAAGGCTCACAAGCAATGGTCGCCTTATGGACTGGCCATCCTCGAATTCCACAGCTCAAAGTTTAAACAGTGGTTCGATCGTGCCATGGCAGCGTACGCGAGCTATTTACTCATGGAGTCACAGAGCAAGGAGATCCCTTGGACGACGTGGCGACGGCACGGAGACTTCCTGGCTGATGGCTCTCTGGGCGACTTACATGGCTTGTTGACGGACGATACGTTGGACCGCTTTAATCTCGCCTGGACTATGCCAAACAATTAGTGGAGCAACACCGTATGCCTCTTGTAACTATTGAGTTGCCGAGAACCCCGAAAGTCCTGAGGTTGTTTAGCTACCTGAGTGGTGCTGAGAGTGTCACAATTGGCACTCAGTTAACCGAGCTTTCCATTGCGCTCGCGCGTGCCTCCATTCGTGCGCAGCATCCACGCTGGACCGCCAAACGGTGCGATGCCGAGTTGCGGAGACTTATCAGGGCGGCCCCAGGTTCACACGGGACGATTCCTGGCTCTCTCGAGGAGCCTAACGTTACACGTTTCACGTTAAACGTTACTCGGTAATCCATGGCTCACGCAGGGCAGGCTGATAAATTAAAAGCAAACGATCCGCTGTATGCGCTGCGGCACTCGGCCGCGCATGTGATGGCGCAGGCGGTGCGGCGGCTGTATGGGCCGCAGGTGAAGCTGGCTATCGGGCCGCCGATTGAAGACGGATTTTATTATGATCTGGATCTTCCGGTGAAGCTCACCGATGAGGATTTGGCGAAGATTGAAGCCGAGATGGCCAAGATCGTCAAAGAAAACCATGCGTTTCAGCGGTCGTATCTGAAGAAAGCCGAGGCTATCGAGCAATTCAAGCGCCAGGGCGAAACGTATAAGGTCGAAATCGTCGAGGGGATCCCTGACGCGCAGGTTTCTTTCTACACCGACGGAGAATTTGTGGATCTGTGCGAAGGCCCGCATGTGCCATCCACCAGCGAGGTCAAGGCGTTTAAGCTCCTCAGTCTGGCCGGCGCGTATTGGCGCGGGGATGAGAAGCGACCGATGCTGCAGCGCATCTACGGCACGGCGTTTCCCACCAAGCAGCAACTTGATGACTATGTGAAGCGCCTCGAAGAGGCCAAGCGGCGCGACCACCGTCGGCTCGGTACGGAGCTTGACCTCTTTAGCTTTGAAGAGCTTGCCGGCCCTGGCGTGGTGTTTTATCATCCGAAGGGTGCCAGGGTGCGGGCGATCATCGAGGATGAAATCCGCCGGCGGCACCTGGAGCGCGGCTACGAGCTCGTCGCGACCCCGCACATCTTCCGGACGGACATCTGGAAACAATCCGGGCACCTGGAGTATTACAAAGAGTACATCTTTTTGTTTGAGGCGGAGGAGCAGCCCTTTGGCATTAAACCCATGAACTGCCCGGGGCATATCCTCATCTATCGGTCGAAACTGCGCAGCTATCGCGAGCTGCCCATCCGGTTCTTTGAGCTGGGCACGGTGTACCGCAATGAGAAATCCGGCGTGCTGCATGGGTTGATGCGCGTGCGAGGGTTTACGCAGGATGATGCGCACATCTTTTTGCGCGAGGATCAGCTGGTGGAAGAAATCCAGCGCGTGCTCGAGTTTGAGTTCGAGATCTTGAAGACCTTTGGATTTGCCGAGTACGAAATCGAGCTCTCCACGCGCCCTGAGAAATTCATCGGCGAGGCGGCCCTGTGGGAGCGCGCCGAAGCCGCCCTGCGCGAGGCCATGACGAGTCGCGGCCTGTCGTTTGCGGTGCACGAAGGGGAAGGGGCGTTTTACGGCCCAAAGATTGACATCAAAATCAAGGATGCGATCGGACGCAGCTGGCAATGCGGCACGATCCAATGCGATTTTGCGCTGCCGGAGCGGTTTGATCTGACGTATCAAGCCGACGACGGCAAGGCGCATCGGACGATCATGATTCACCGAGCCCTCCTGGGTAGCCTGGAGCGGTTTTTCGGCGTGCTGCTGGAGCATTATGCCGGAGCACTGCCCGTGTGGCTCTCGCCGGTGCAGGCGGTGGTCGTGCCCATCACCGACGCCGTGCTGCCGTATGCCCGCGAGGTTGAGGCCGCGTTGCGAACGCTCGGGCTGCGCGCGACGTGCGATGACCGCAGCGAGAAGATGCAAGCGAAGATCCGAGATGCCCAACTGCAGCAGATCCCCTACATGGCGGTCGTCGGCGGACGGGAAGCCGAAGCCCGCAGCGTGGCCGTGCGCCACCGCCGGGGAGGCGATGTGGGCGCGATGGCCTTGGAGGCCTTCGTGCAGCGGGTGAGTCAAGAAAACGCAAGCCGCGCCACTACCTAGCGGCTGACAGAGGAGGAGAAGGGCTGAGACAGTTACGAGTCAATGAACGCATCCGCGTACCTCAGGTGCGCGTGATCGGCGCAGATGGCGCCCAGCTTGGCGTGATGTTACCGGCCGATGCGATTCGCCTAGCACGCGAGCAGGAGCTGGATCTTGTCGAAGTGGCCCCGCAAGTATCCCCGCCGGTCTGCCGGATCATGAATTTCAACAAGTTTCGGTATGAAGAGCAGCGCCGGGAGCGCGAGGCCAAAAAGAAACACCACATCGCGAAGCTGAAAGAGGTCAAATTCAAGCCGCACATCGAGCAGCATGATTATCAAGTGAAGCTGAATATGCTCAAAAAGTTCCTGCTGCGCGGCGACCAGGCCAAGGTTACGATGGTGTACCGCGGCCGCGAGCTCGCCCACACCCAAGTGGGCCGGCGCATTTTGGATCGGCTCGTCGATGATCTGAAATTGATCAGCAGGGTGGAGCGCACGCCGTCGCTGGAAGGCCGGTTCATGACCATGGTCTTCGGGCCGGATCGCGAAAAGGTCAAGCGATACGAGCAGCAGCTCGCGCGCCAAAAATCGCAGGCCGAGCGCGCCACCAAGGTCGCGGCGACGCACAGCACAAGCACCGCATCGCCGGCGAGCGCGACGGGACAGGAAGGAGTGGCGCATGCCTAAATTGAAGACCGTCAAAGGCGTGAAAGATCGCATCAAGGTCACCGGCACCGGCAAGCTGGTCGGATTCCGCCCGGGCCGTCGGCATCTGCTCGGCACACGTCCGGCGAAGATCAAGCGGAAGCTGCGGAAACAACGCGTGCTATCGCGTCCGGATGAGCGCCAGGTGAGATCCTTAATTCCATATATGTGATTACACGGATTATGGAAAGATGATTACACAGATAAGTCTGTGGATGTCTTAATCGGTGTAATCGTTTTCATAATCTGTGTAATCATTCTCGATAGGAGGGGGAAATGGCAAAAGTGAAATGGGCCGTCGCGTCTCGACGGCGGCGAAAGAAACTCCTGAAACAAGCGAAAGGCTACCGCGGCGGGCGTCGCTTGCATCTGTTGAAGGTCAAAGAGACCGTCATGCGGGCCAAGGCCTACCGTACCCGCGACAACAAGGTGAAGAAGCGCGAGTTCCGCAACCTGTGGGTGATCCGGATCAACGCGGCGGCGCGCGCCCGGGGCTTGACGTACAGTCGGTTGATGTCCTCCTTTCGCAAGGCGAATGTGAGGCTCAATCGCAAACAACTTGCCGAGCTGGCGATCCACGACGTGTCGGCCTTTGACCAACTCGTAGCACAGGCGACCGCCAACTAAAAGTGTCAGACGCTTCCCGCCTTCAAAAAGTGCCTGACACTTCTGGAAGGCCAAAAGTGTCTGACACTTTTTGCTTTTTGACTTTTTGAGCATGGACACGGCGCAGGAACTTGAGCAGCTCTTGAGTGAAGCCGCCGGGCGTGTTGAGCGCGCGACGTCACCCGAAGAGCTGGAGAAAGTTCGCATCACCTACCTCGGCCGCAAGAGCCGGCTGGCGGAGATCATGAAGTCCATTCCGCAGCTCTCATCGGAGCAGCGGGTTGACGTCGGCAAGCGCGCGAACCACCTCAAAACGTCCCTCGAGTCTGCCCTGATCGCGCGCCGCGAGATGTTCGCCGCGACCCGCCAGGGCCCTAGCATCGACGTTTCGCTGCCAGGGCGGGCCGTGGCCCTCGGACGGCTCCACCCCATCACCCAAACCTTGCATTCCATCCTTGACCAATTCATCCCACTCGGCTTTGACATCATCGAAGGGCCGGAGATGGAGTTTGAATATTATAACTTCGATGCGCTCAATATCCCCCGCGATCATCCGTCTCGCGAATCCTTCGATACATTCTTCGTTGATCTTCCGTCACCGGAGCCGAAGAAAGGCCGGCTGCTCTTGCGCAGCCACACCTCGCCGGTGCAGGTGCGCGTGATGGAGCAACGCCAGCCGCCGCTGCGGGTCGTGGTACCTGGGAAAGTGTTTCGGCCGGATCCGCTCGACCCCAGCCACAGCTTCATGTTTCATCAAGTTGAGGGCTTGATGGTGGATGACCGGACCTCGTTTGCGGATCTCAAAGGGGTGTTGGAGCGGTTTCTGCAAGGGCTCTTCGGGCCGAAGACCAAGACGCGATTTCGTCCGCACTTTTTCCCATTCACCGAGCCCTCCGCCGAGGTCGACATCGCGTGCTCCTCGTGCGAAGGGAAGGGATGCTCGACGTGCGGCCGCAAAGGCTGGCTTGAGATCATGGGCTGCGGCATGGTGCATCCGAATGTGTTCAAGGCGGTCGGCTATGACGCCAACAAGGTGCAAGGCTTTGCGTTTGGCATGGGAGTCGAACGGATCGCGATGCTCAAACTCGGCATCACCGACATCCGCCTCTTCTTCGAAAACGATCTACGCTTCCTCGAACAGTTTTGAATGTTGCAGAGTACGTCCAAATAAAGTATAATTTAGACGTACAAAAGAGGTTGCGATGAACACGAAACTTACCTTGAAACTTGATGGGTCGGCGATTCAGCGCGCGAAGCGCTACGCGCATTCTTACCACATCAGCCTCTCTCGGATCGTGGAAGATTATTTTCAGGCGCTGGGGTCGAAATCTTGGCCGCCATCGGAGCGTCTCACGCCGCTGGTGCGTGAGTTGTCCGGAGTCACCACGGCGAAGGCGGCGCGCCGATGGAGGGAGGCGTATGCGGAGCATTTGGCAAAGAAATACGCCAGATGACCAGCCTCTTTTTTGACACGGATATCCTGCTGGATCTGCTGTTGGCTCGTGCCCCGCACCATACGCCCGCCGCAGAATTGTTAAGTCTCGTGGAAGCCGGGGTCGTTCGTGGAGCCATGTCCCCCTTGACGGTCGCGAATCTCCATTACGTCTTGCGGCGTGCGATGACCAAAGCCGCAGCCATCCAGCATGTCCGAAAGCTTCGACTCATTGTCCGTGTCGTGACCCTCGATGAGCAGATTATTGATCGAGCGCTCTCGGCCGAGGAGTTTAGCGATTTCGAGGACGCCATTCAGTATTACTCAGCCGTGGTGCACAAAATGGACGGGCTCGTCACGCGCAATAAGCGGGATTACCGGCAAGCCACCATCCCGCTCTACACCGCCGAGGAGTACCTGACGATCCATCATCTCAAAGGCGCACCACGTGCCGGCGGAGCGTCCTGACGATGTTGCCATATCGCATCACCGACAGCCGACTCTTTTTCGAAAACGATCTACGATTCCTGGAGCAGTTTTGATGACCGTCGATGGGAAACGCGCAGGAGCTTTTTTTCTTGCGACCTGGTCAGCCCTGATTGGCAAAGAGCGCGTCAGCGTCTATTTGTTTCACAATGTTGATCCCAAGTTTGGTCCCAGGGGGCAGATTGAATGGGCCTTTTTGACTTCCACACCTTATGCGCTCATCTTGACGGCAGTGTTGGTTTGGATGCTTGTCATAGTGAGGCGAGCCTTCAAGTGGCGGTCTGGTAACAGTTCTTGGCGTATTTTTGCAGCAGCTGGTCTCTTGGTTCCTTTTGAATTCGATGGCATCGTAAGGGTTCTGGAATATCTCGAAGCCGGTGTCCTGGTAGGCTGGTTGACGCTGTTCTTTTTTCCAGCGATGGTTACAGCTATGCTGGTTTTCTTAAGTGCAAAGAAGTCGTCATGAAAATCCCGCTGGAATGGTTGAAAGAGTGCGTAACTATTCGGCTCAAGCCCGAGGCGCTGGCGGAGCGGCTGACGATGGCCGGGCTGGAAGTCGTGGCCATCCACGACGTCGACGGGCAGCCAGTGTTTGATATCGAGGTCACGCCGAATCGGCCGGATTGTTTGTCGATCATCGGGATTGCGAGAGAAGTGGCAGCAATTACTGGGCAAAGACTAAAACTTCCGTCGGCTAAGAGCTGGCCCGCCCCGGCTCGGGTCGGGCCGGGGGAGCTGGGAGCTGGAAGCAAAAAAGGTGTTAGGCGGCGCTCCGCTCCTAGCTCTCAGCTCCTAGCCAAGATCCTCATTGAGGATAAGAAACATTGCCAGCGCTACATTGGGCGGCTCATCGACGGGGTGACGATCAAACCATCGCCGGAGTGGATGCAGAAGCGCCTCATCGCCTGCGGCGCGCGGCCGATCAATAACGTCGTCGATATTACCAACTACGTGCTCTTTGAATACGGCCAACCGCTGCACGCGTTTGATTTCGCCAAGCTATCCGGCGGCACAATTCTGGTGCGGGCCGCGCGAGCGAATGAGTCGATCACGACCTTGGATGGCCTCAAGCGGACCGTAACTCCGGAGACCCTCGTCATCGCCGATGCGAAACAGGCGGTTGCCGTCGCCGGTATTATGGGAGGCATGGGAAGCGAAGTCACCCCGCAGACAACGACGGTGTTGCTGGAGAGCGCGCTCTTTGATCCGATCTCCATCCGACGCACCGGACGGCGGCTAGGGCTGACGAGCGAATCGTCGTACCGGTTTGAGCGGGGTGTTGATCCCGTGGGTGTCGCCACCGCCTCGGCGCGCGCCTCCGGGCTGATTCAAGAGCTCGCCGGCGGCGAGGAGTGCCGCGTCATTGACGTTGGCCAGGGACCAGCCGCGCGCACCGTGATTGTGATGGATGGAAGACGAGTCAAGCAACGGCTGGGGGTGCCGGTGTCATCGTCGGAGATTCGAACGCACCTCGCACGCCTGGGATGCTTGGTGGCGTCATCCGGATCAAGCGAGACGGTTCGCGTGACGGTGCCGTCGTTTCGACGAGATGTGACCCACGAGGTTGATCTTCACGAAGAGCTCGCCCGGTTAATGGGCTATGAGCGCATTCCCGCCACCGTGCCCACCGGGTCATTTCCTGCGCGGCGTGCAGGCTCGGCAACATATGCCCAACGACACGAACTGCAACGCCTCTGTGCGAGCCTGGGATTGTGCGAGGCCAAAACCTGGTCCTTGCTCTCCGAGCAAGCCCTGACCCGGTGCGGCATCTCACCCACGAGTGCGGCGCGGGTGAGCAATCCGCTCAGCCAAGACCATGCGTACGTCCGTCCATCGCTGTTGATGGGGTTGTTGCAAGCCCTCCGGCACAATGTGACCCATGGGGCATCAAGTATTCGCTTCTTCGAGCTTGGGGCGGTCGTGCCGCCGGAAGCCTCAGCTGAGCGCACGCAGCTGGGGCTGCTCATCTCCGGGACATGGCTGCGGGATTGGTCGATGAAAGCGCAGCCTAGCGACTTCTTTCTCCTAAAGGGGCTGCTGGAGGCTATCGCGGGGCGCGCCACCCAGCAGCCGATCCATCTCACGGTCCAGCCGCATCCGTGGGCGGAGGCCGGGCAGAGCGCGACGGTTCTCCTCGGTGAGCGGCGGCTCGGCGCGGCAGGAAAAATCGCCCCGCGGATTCTTGCAGCACTTGATGTCAAACATGATGCGTGGTTCGCCGAATGCGACGCCGACCTCTTAGGCGTTGCGCGCGCAACCGACCGGCGGGTGATGGCGCCATCGAGTATCCCGGCGGCGAAGCGGGACATCTCCTTTCTGCTCGATGTATCGGTCGCCTATGCGGAGGCTGCGCGAGTCATTCAGCAGGCGGCCGGGCCGGCCGCCTCCCAGGTGGAATTGATCGATCGCTACGACCGAGGCGCCCAGGTGCCGTCGGGTAAATACAGCCTGACATTTTCGATTGCGTACCATGATCCTGCGCGGACGCTGGCCGCTGACGAGGTTGACGCCCTGCATCAGCGCGTTGCTCAAGCCCTTGCGCAACACCTCGGCGCTGTGCGACGATAACGCTGATGAAATTCACGGTGCATGGGGCGCGCGGCAGCTATCCGGTGGCTGGCACCTCCTTTGCCCGCTATGGCGGGCGCACCTCGTGTTTCAGCCTTGAGACCTCCCGCGGCTTCATCATCGTCGACGCCGGCACCGGCATCGCGGATCTCGGCGATGCGCTCGCGGCGCATCGGGTTCCGCCTCCCACGACGATCCTCTTTACGCATATCCACCTCGATCACCTGATCGGCCTGCCCGCGTTTAAGCCGCTGCTGAACTCCAAGGCGCAGGTGACCCTCATGGCGGATCCGTCGCAGCTGCCGGAGTGGCAGCGCCATGTGAGCCTGCTCATGGACCATCCATTTTGGCCGCTGCCGCTGTTGCGCGATCGGTCGGCGGTGCGCTTTGAGGATTTGCGGCTGCGCCATGGCGAGGCCTATGGGCTTGACGGGGTGAGCATCACAACGCTGCCGGTGCGCCACCCGCAAGGCTGCGTGGCGTATCGGCTGAGCACTCCGAGCCGCGTGCTCGTCATTGCCACGGACCGCGAGCACGGAGATCCCGCAGGAGACGCTGCGCTCATCAAGTTCTGCCGCGGGGCCGACGTGCTGCTGCATGATGCGCAGTTTACGCCGGAGGAGCTGCCTGCTCGTCGAGGATGGGGGCATAGCACGTGGGAGCACGCGGTGGCGGTGGCCAAGGAGGCCGGCGTGAAGGAACTCCTGCTGACCTCCCACGACCCCGGCCATTCGGATGAGATGATTGATTCGATCGTCGCGGCGGCGCGCAAGCAGTTTCCTGATACGCGCGCCGCAGCCGATGGGTTAGTCATCGCCTGATGGAGGCGTCTTCCGAACCGGCGATCACCTTTCACTACCGCTTCATCTTTCCCGATCACACCGAGCGCGCGTTTACCGTCCGTTTGGATCCAGCAACACTGGCGTGGATCCCTCCGGCCTCGCCAGCTCCGCTGCCGGCCTGGACCCGCCTGTCCTTTCAGCAATGCCCTAACTGCCCGCTGCGCGAAGCAGAGTCGCCCCAGTGTCCGGCCGCGGTCAGCGTCGTCGAGCTCATCAGCGCGTTCAAGCAGTCGCTGTCGATTGAGCGGGTGACCGTCGTGGTGGAAACACCTGAGCGGCAGCACGCCAAGCAGACCTCGCTGCAGGAGGGGATCAGCTCGCTCCTCGGCATCCACATGGTGACCAGCGGCTGCCCGGTGATGGCGAAGCTCAAGCCGATGGTGCGCTTCCACCTGCCGTTTTCCACTATCGATGAAACGCGCTACCGCGTGCTCTCGATGTACCTGCTAGGGCAATACCTGCGCAGCCTCAAGGGCCAGCCCGCCGACTGGCCGCTGAAACAGCTGGCCGAGTTTTACCGCGAGGTCCAGACGGTCAACAACCATTTTTTCAAGCGGTTGACCAAGGTGGACATTGAAGACGCCAGCCTCAACGCGATCGTGCGGCTGGACGCCGGGGCCAACGTGATTGAGTTTGAACTCGATCGACATCTGCTGAATGAATTGGAGCAGCTCTTTCAGCCGTATTTCTAACGCCGCCGCCCGCGCGATTCCCGCCGCCGTCTTCGTGCTGGCGGTGGGCCTTCGCGTGCTCAATCCCCCAGCCCTTGACGAAATCCGCGCGCGCATCTTCGATGCCTTCCAGCGCATGCATCCGCGGGCGTACCAGCCCGTTCCGGTTCGCATCATCGATGTCGACGACGAAACGCTTACCCGGCTGGGCCAATGGCCCTGGCCCAGGACCCAGGTGGCGGCGCTCGTCGACCGCCTCACCGCCCTGGGGGCGGCTCCCATTGCGTTTGATGCCGTCTTCGCCGAGCCGGATCGCACCTCGCCGTCTCGCCTGCTGCCGCAGTGGTCATCGAAAGAGGCCTCGCCGTTGCTGCGCGCCGAAATCGCGCGGCTGCCGGATCACGATCGAGTACTCGCCCAAGCGATCGCGCGCGCGCAAGTCGTCACCGGCTTTACGCTGACGTCAGACCCCACACCCTCCGCCCGCCCGCCCGCGGCCAAAGCAGGCTTTGCGTTCGCCGGCGAGGATCCGGTTGCCTTCGTCGCGTCCTACCAAGGCGCGGTCGTCAATTTGCCGGCGCTGGAAGCCGCCGCCGCCGGCAACGGCCACTTTACGATGACGCCGGAGCCTGACGGCATGACGCGGCGCGTGCCGCTCGTGCTGCGGTTCGGCGACGCGCTGTATCCGTCGCTAGTGCTGGAAGCGCTCCGGGTCTATCAGGGCGCATCGAGTTACGGGATCAAATCATCCGGGGGAAGCGGGGAGCGCAGCTTGGGGGCTCGCACCGGGATCGTGAGCCTGAAGGTGGGATCGCTGGTCGTGCCGACCGATGCGCAAGGCCGGGCGTGGGTGTATTACACCGAGGAGGTCCCGGCGCGCACCATCCCGGCATGGAAGATCTTTTCCGAGGAGTTTCCGGCTGATGCGCTGACATCGTGCATCGTGTTTGTCGGCACGAGCGCTGCCGGGTTGAAAGATTTGCGGGCGACCCCGCTCAATCCGTCGGCGGCCGGGGTCTCCGTGCATGCGCAGCTCGCCGAGCAGATGCTCACGCGCCAGTGGCTGCAGCGGCCGGATTGGGCCGACGGGGCGGAAATCTGCTTCTTGATCGCGCTGGGCCTCGCACTCATGCTGCTGTTGCCGCGGGCCGGGGCGCTGTGGTGCGCAGGCTTGGGAGCCGGCGCCATCGGCCTGGCCATCGCCGGCTCATGGTACGCGTTCCTCCGCCACGGGCTACTGCTGGATCCGGTGGTGCCGTCGCTCGCGGCCCTGGGCATTTATCTCGTGGCGTCGCTGATGGGCTTCATGCGGGCCGAGGCCGAGCGGCGCCAGGTGCGGCGGGCCTTCGGCATGTATCTCTCCCCCGTGCTGGTCGAGCGCTTAGCGCAGCATCCTGAGCAGCTGAAGCTGGGCGGAGAGCGCAAGATCATGACGGTGCTCTTTCTGGATATCCGAGGGTTCACCGGTTTGGCCGAGCAGCAGACCGCGGAAGAGATCACGCGCTTTATCAATCAGTTTCTGACCCCCATGACGCGCGAAGTCATGGCGCAGGACGGCACCATCGACAAATACGTCGGGGATTGCCTGATGGCGTTTTGGAATGCGCCGCTGGATGATCCCCAGCATGCCCGCCATGCGTGCCTGGCAGCGCTTGGCATGCGCCAGCAGCTCGTTCGGTTCAACCAGCAGCTCGCCGAGGAGCACGCCAAGCGGGGCCAGGCGTTTGACACCGTGCATATCGGCATCGGCGTGAATACCGGGGAATGCGTCGTCGGCAACTTGGGCTCTGAGCAGCGCTTCAACTATTCCGTGCTCGGCGATTCGGTCAATCTCGCCTCGCGGCTGGAAGGGCAATCCAAAGAGTATCGCCTGGACATGATTCTCGGGGAAGGGACCCAGACGGCGGTGCCGATGATGGCGACGGTTGAGCTGGACTTGATCCGCGTCAAAGGCCGCCAGGCTCCGACGAGGATTTTCGGCTTGATCGGCGATGAGACCTTCGCCCGCGATGAGGGATTCCGCGCGCTGCTGCCGCGGCACCAGCAGATGCTCTCGGCGTATCGAGCCCAGCGGTGGGAAGAGGCCGCGGCGGCGATCCACGAGTGCCTGGCCTTCGATACGCCGCGCACGCGCTTGCGGGTCTTCTATCAGCGGTATCTTGAGCGGATCGATCGGTATCAGACGAGTCCGCCACCGGCGGATTGGGATGGGGTGTTTGCCTCGGCGTCGAAATAGGCCGAGGGTTTTGGCACCCCGCGCGCTTCAAGCGCGGTGAGATACTTGCGGTTCATCTCGCGCAGGCGCTCAACGAGCGCTGTGAGCAGCGGGACGACGGCGCGCGGGTTTCGCCGCAGCAGACGGTTAAACACCGGCCGCGTGATGGCGCGCAGCGTGCAGTCTTCCTCGGCCACCACCGAGGCGATGCGCGGGGCGTTTGAGACCAGCGCGATTTCCCCAAACGCCTCGCCAACGCCCAATCGCCCCAGCGCGTAGCGGCGCCCCTTGTGCGTGGTGTAGACTTTCACGCGCCCGGCGATGATCTGGTAGGCGCGCATGTCGCGCATGCCTTCCTGGATAATGAGGTCGCCTTTGCGGACCCGAACGATCCGGCCTCGGTCAGCCATCCGGCAATTCTCCTACGGCGGTGGCGGTGGTGGCGGCGAGTTCCCGTCTTGCCGCTGGATGTCGTTGAACGTGCCCGAGCCCTGCTTTCCACCTACTCCAGTGCCGGTGTCGAAGACAGCCTCAGCCTTCAGGCGGTTGGCGATGACCCCTCCGGCGTTGGACATCGTAAACGTTCCGCTCAACCCACCGCCTGAGGCGGTGAAGACCGCATCGCCGATACCCGAGGCAAACGACTGCGTTTGGATGGTGATGGTGGAGTCGATGTCCGGTGGACTGACCCCTGTGCCGGTCTTGACGATGAGGCGGGAGTTGTTGCCGCCGACGGTGCGCGCACCGAAGTCGATGTCCAGAAACACCTCCAGGCGGCCCGGGCGGTCGACCGGGAACGTTTGATGAAACGCGTCGATCACAGCTCGCTGGAAATGAAAAATGCCGGTTTGAATTTGGCGCAGCTGGTCGAGTTTGCTGATGCCATCGAGGATTTGGGCTGTTTGTTCCGGTATTGGCGTTGGTGGTGGTGGGAAAAATTGTGGAGGTGGTACGTCGTAAATTGGGCCGTAAAGAATTGGGCCCGCTATAATTGGACCCATCGGTCCCTGCGGCCCGAACATGCCAGGCTGAAAGGTGCCAGGCTGGAACGCGCCTGGCTGAAATGTCCCTGGCTGGAACTGGCCCGGGGCTGCCGTGCCGGGAGCGAAGGGACTTGGGCCGGCAGGACCTTGCGGTTGGCCTTCGGTTGGCTGGCCTGGCTGCTGCATTTGAGGGCCAGGCCCTCCAGGTTGTCCGGCGGCAGGGCCAGCGCCCTGTTGATCGGCCTGCATCTGCTGGCGCATCGCCTCCATGCCCATCTGCATCGTCGGGGTCAACGACGTGGCCATCGCCGTCAGCTCGGCCGTGGGGATAGATGACGGCGCGCTGGGCGGCGCATTCAGGCCTGAGAGTGTGGTCCCAAACCCGCTGCGCGTCACCTGCACTTGCCGTCCGGCGTTATCCACCGTCAGCCCGCCGGGGCTGACGAGGGCGACCGTGGCTCGATCCCCTTCGACGCTGCCGGTGACGCATGTGCCGCGCACGCCGATCGTGCCTGAAGGCAGCTTCACTTTCATCTGATTGGGATCTTTGTGCGCCAGGCGGCCGCTCACGAACCGAAACACCCCTTTGGTGATCTGGGCGCTGAGCTTGCCGGCGTCGGTCGAGGGATCGTACACAAATTCGTCGATCGCAATCGCGCTGGCCGGCCCGATCGTAAAGACCGTTTGATCCAGCAGCAGGATTTGGAGACGGCTCTGCGCTTCCGTCGTGACAAGATCGCCGAGGAAAATCGCCTGGCCGCTGCGCACCGGCCGCGCAGGACCGGTGTTGCCGGCGGTGACGTTGACGACCCCTTGCACCGCCGCAGCCACGCCGACTTGGCCGGGCGCTACCGCCGCAGGCTCTGCCCAGGCGATTGACGCAGCCGCCATCACCGTTGCCGCCAACGCGCCGCGCTGTAAACGCCGCATCATCAGAATTCGATCCGCTTGGTCATCATAACATCAAATTTTGAGTTCGCGTAGCTATAGTTGGCCACTGTGGACAGATACCGGGTTTGCTCGAAGCTGCCGATCGCGGTCAGATCCGCGACGATGGGCTCCAGCGCTTGCCACTTCGGCAGCAGCAGGCCAACTGGGATGCCATATGTGGCCCGCACCGTGAGGTGGCGGTCATCCCGCTCCATCGCGCTGAGGGCGTAATCCGGCGCATCGTAGTGGTCATAGCCGTACTCCAGCGTGTTGATCACGAACTGGCCGCCGGGCAAGATCCACGTGTGGCTGCCGGTGAGGGTCAGCCCGTGGAACGCGTAGAAATCGGCCTTCGCGCTCTTTCGATCATATTGGATGTCCGAATCCAGCTTCATCGTCGGAGTCAGGGTGTAGGAGCCGCCCAGGGCCACCGTCGTGCGCCCTCCGGCGCGCAGGAACGCCGTTTGGCTTTCGTTGATCCCGTCGAAATTCTCATACTTCCAATCGCCGGCCGCAAACGCCGCCAGCCGCGGGGTCAGCTGCCGCTCCAGGCGCGTCTTCACGCCTTGGGAGCGCACGTAGCTTTCGCGCGAGAGCGTCGTCTGGTTGAGGTCGGCCTGCGCCGTCAGCGTGCACCACGGCAGCTTGAGCTTCGGCCCGGTATCCAGGGTGAAGGATTGCAAGTCCAGATCATTCACCCGGGTCTGCTCGCCGTCGTAATAGGTGAAGGAGCCGAGCAGTTCATGCCCGGCCTGGAAGCCGAGGTCATGCGCGACCTCAAGCCCTTGGACCACGAGCAGGCTGGTGTCGTGCCGACGGCGGGAGGTGCCGGTTAAGGGCAGCCGCGCATCGGCGAAGAGCTGCTCTTTGGTGGAGGAAGCCGCGTTGCGGTTGCGGTCGTATTGGAAGCCGACGGTGGTGGTACTCGTCCATTGCGTGCGCCGCTCGCGCTTGCTGACCTCGCGGAGGTACTCGATGACGGTTGCGCGGATCTCCGACGGAAGCGCGGGAAGCTGGTTTAGGCTCGCCAACTCCTGCTTGGCTTCCGGATAGCGCTCAAGGCGCATCAGCACCATGGCGTAGAACAGCCGCGCCGGGGCGAGCAGCGGCTGGATCATCAGGATGCGCTCCAGCGTCGCCGACGCGCCCAGCGTATCGCCCTCGGCGGTCTGCGTTTTGGCGAAGCGGACGTTCAAGTCGATGTCATCAGGATTCGCCAGGACCTCATGATACGGCACCGGATGGTCAAGGCCGAGCGCTTGGTAGGCGGCGGAGAGTTCGGCGGCGCGCTGCGCGGTGTGTTGAGCGTCGGTGGCGCGTTGCGGGGCTTGGCTGCGCTGGGCTTCGTCGCCTTGGGCCTGGAGCGAAGGAGCGCTCCCCAGGAGCAGGATGAACACGGCACCCGCCCTCCACATCATGGAGCAGCGGATGAATAACGCGCGCCCACGCATATCGTGCTGCCATCCTAGCGAAGAATGCCTCAGAGCGCAAGCGTTGCGTCTTCCCGTCGAGATGCTATAATGGACGTTCGTCGATCATCGCACACTCGAAAGGATCCCCATGCATCGAAAAGGCGTCACGGTATGGTTTACCGGGCTCTCCGGGGCCGGCAAGTCAACGCTGGCGAATCACCTGGCGAAGGCGCTGCGCGCGCGCGGCTGCAACGTCGAGATTCTCGATGGGGATGAGGTGCGCACCAACCTGAGCAAGGGGTTGGGGTTCAGCAAGGAAGATCGCGACACCAACATCAAGCGCATCGGCTATGTCTGCAAGCTGCTCAGCCGCAACGGGGTCATTGCGATCAGCGCGGCGATTTCCCCCTACCGCGAGATCCGCGATTACAACCGGCAGCAGATCGGCAGCTTCGTGGAGATTTACGTCCAGTGCTCCATTGAGGCGCTGACCGCCCGCGACGTAAAGGGGTTGTATAAGAAGGCGCTGGCCGGGGAGATCAAGAATTTCACCGGCGTGTCTGATCCGTACGAGCCGCCGCTCAAGCCCGAAATTCTCATCGATTCCGAGCGCGAGAGCGAGCAAGAGAGCCTCGCCAAAGTCCTCGCCTACCTGGAGCAGCACGGCTGGATTCCTACCGCGAAGGCTTCCCATGACGCCCCGAGAAATCGCACGCCTCAACAAACGATTTGAAACCTTACACCCGATAGAGATCGTTCGGTGGGCGGTGGAGACCTTCCGTCCGCAGGTGGCGTTGACGTCGTCGTTCGGGGCAAAGAGCGCTGGGATCATCCACATGGCGCTGCAGGCCGATCCGAAGATCGAAATTCGCGTCGTGGATACCGGGCTACTCTTTAAAGAGACGTATGTCTTTATGGGGGAGCTCAAGAAACGCTTTCATCTGAATCTGAAGATCGTTGGCACCGCGCTGGATGTGCCCAAGTTCCTGAGAGAGCATGAAGGGCAAGCGGTCGGCCATCCCGAATTCTGCTGCAGCTCCTATAAAGTGGAAACGACCGAGCGGATGCTCAAGGATCTGCGCTGCTGGATTACCGGGATTTCCCGCAGCGATGCCACAACGCGCGCGGCCACCCCATTTGTCGAGGCGCTGAGCAACGGCGTGACGAAAGTGGCCCCGCTGGCAGGGTGGAGCTCCAAGCAGCTGCACGAGTATATGACGAAGCACGACCTGCCATATCATCCGCTGTGGGAGAAAGGCTACACGTCCATCGGCTGCTGGCCCTGCACCCAGAAGCCGGTCGATCCTCATGATCCGCGGTCTGGTCGCTGGGCCGGCCAGGACAAAACCGAGTGCGGCATCCACAACATCGGCAAAAAGGGGTCAGACCCCATTTAAAAAGGGGTCTGACCCCTTTTTGACTTGAGTTTTTCTCTCAAAGGGGTAGGATGCAGCTGAAGCCCTGTGCTGCGCGCGATTCGTTCCGTTAACGTGAGCCAACACCATGTTGACGGGAAGCTGACTTCTGCCGGGAGAGGCCTGCCCGGGAAGGTGCCGGGACGCAAGTCCCCTGCGGAGGAGTTACCCACCTGTTGAGGTTGGGTTCAGCGTCGACGGAACTAACGGCAGCGTCGGGGCTTTTCTTTTTGAAAGGCGATATCAGATATGAAATGGCCATTTCATATCTGATATCGATTGGAAGAGATGGACTTGTTCGAAACCGAGCGTTCGACATCGACCAAGACGCCGCAGCCGCTCGCCGTACGGATGCGGCCGCAAACGCTCGAAGACTTTGTCGGGCAAACGCATCTACTGGGCCCAGGCAAGCTGCTGCGGCGCGCGATTGAGGCCGACCGCATCACCTCGCTGATCCTCTACGGCCCGCCTGGCACCGGCAAGACCACCCTGGCCACCATCATCGCCAACGTGACCCAGGCGCATTTTGAGTCGCTCAACGCCACCTCGGCTGGCGTGGATGAGCTGCGCAAGGCGATTGTGAATGCCAAAAAACGCCAATCGATGAACGGCCGGCGAACCATTTTGTTTATCGACGAAATCCACCGATTCAACAAAGCGCAGCAAGACGTGCTGATGCCGGATGTGGAGCAGGGCAATCCCATCTTGATCGGGGCGACCACGTTCAATCCATTCTTTGCGCTGCAGCCGGCCCTGGTGTCGCGCTCGCTGGTCTGCGAGCTGAAGCCGCTGGCCGAGTCAGACATCCTGGCCATTCTGCATCGTGCGCTGCAGGATCGCGAGCGCGGATTGGGCGGCATGAAGGTGCGCGCCGCCGATCGAGCCCTCGACCATCTCGCCGCAATCTGCGACGGGGATGCGCGTCGAGCGCTCAGCGCCTTGGAAGTGGCCGTGCTGACCACGCCGAAGGATGCCGAGGGGACGGCGCCACTCACGTTGGCGGCGATTGAGGAGTCGGTCCAAAAGAAAGCCGTGGTCTACGATCGAGCCGAGGATGCGCACTATGACACGATCTCGGCCTTCATCAAGTCCATGCGCGGCTCAGATCCCAACGCCGCGCTCTACTGGCTGGGCAAGATGCTGTACGCCGGAGAAGATCCGCGGTTTATCATTCGGCGCATCGTGATCTGCGCGGCGGAAGATGTGGGCATGGCGGATCCGCAAGCACTTGTCGTCGCCACCGCGGCGATGCAAGCCCTTGAGTTTGTCGGGATGCCCGAAGGCCGCATTCCGCTGGCCGAGGCGACGGTCTATGTGGCGTGCGCACCGAAATCCAACGCCGCCTATCTTGGCATCGAGAAAGCCATGGGCGATGTGAAGGAAGGCCGCACGCTCGAAGTGCCGACGCGCCTGAAAGACGCCAGCTACAAGAGTGCTAAGAAGCTCGGCCGCGGTGTGGGCTACAAATACGCCCATGACTACAAAGACCACTACGTCGAGCAAGAATATGTGCCGACCAAGACGGTGTACTACGACCCCACCGACCAAGGCTTTGAGCAGACGGTCAAGACTCGCCTTGAGAAATTAAGAAAACCTAGTCACGACTAAGCAGGGAGGCGAGGGTTTTGAGGGCGGGCTTGCCGTAGCGGGCGGTGAGGTGTCGGAGCAGCTTCAGATCCACATCCTTTCCGGAGACCTTCAACGCGCCGCGGGCGTCTTCCAGATCTTGAGGATTGCCGGCAAAGATCTTCATGGCCACAAAATCTTCCAGTCCGACGATGTTCAGCGGATGACCGTCCAGCGACCCGCGGGCTGTTCTTGAAAACGCGGCCGGATCCATGCCTCGGATGCCGATCAGCAGATCAACTCGATTCTGGTGCCGATCCGTGACTCTGAGCATCGTGGCGATGGGATCCCGGGGCGAGCCATCCTGCTGAGTGACGACCAACCCCTTTTTGGTGAGTTGATTTCGAAGGGAGATGAGGCGAGGGTCGTGGCGTTGAATCGCCAGGGCGGCGTCCGCGTCAAAGCTGGCGCGCATCACCCCGTAGAACGTGGCTGCGGTCGCGCCGATGGCCATATACGGAATGCGCAAGCGTCGAAGGTCTGATAGCAATTCCAGAAGTAAGCGGGATGATTGCCCTGAACCCGAAGGAAGCATTACCGAGAGGAAGAGTGTTGGGCTCGTCGACGCCGGGCGCGATATCGCTCGCCGGATTTGAACAGGCTCATCATGAGGCGAGAGTGCGTGGCAAAGGCCGCCAGCCGCTGATTCGGGGTGAGACGTTTGCACAGCTCCACCAGTTCGTCTCTGGCCTGTTGATTCACGCGAGATCGCATGGTATTTCTCCTGAGCGCGATTATTGTACCATATTTCTCAGCCGACCAGCGCCGGAGGATAATATATTACTGAATTAGTAATATATATAGGGCATAACCGGATTTTGTTATTGACAAGAATTGTCATATATGGCATCG
>JACQWM010000010.1 GCA_016209275.1 Candidatus Omnitrophota bacterium | reverse complement strand
GGCCTACTGGTACGTGCTGTATCCGGCGCATCAGGTGGTCTTTTCCAGGATGCTCCGGGGGATTGCCCGCACCGCATTGAAGACCGCGCGAAACGTACCTCCGGCGGCGCCTGCGGTAGACTAGGAAGGACGGGTCGCGTAGAATCAAGTGGGGTGGTTGCTCAGGAGCTTCTTCCATCTCCGGGTCCCAGGGCAGGGCGCTCTGGTGGAGCTCGCGTCTGGAGATGGACCCTTCTCCTTCGTCCCATCCGCTTTCGCGATGGGGCTTCGGAGCAATTGGGTTTCTTCTCATAGAGCGGAGGCGGAGGGTTTTTGTAGGCGGGTGTGGGCGTTCGGGCTTACGGTTTCACGGTGCGGAGCGCTGGCGCGCGCGGCAATACGCCACCATGTTCACGTCACTGCCCCAGCGTTCGACGCACCGCTGGCCACTCGGATCGCCCTCGAGAATCTCGGTTTGCGTCATCGTCAGCGCGCTTGATCGAGCCCCCTTACTCTTTAACCGCTCAGCGACCTTGACGTGTCCGAACGCCACCGCGCAGTCCAGGGCGGTGAAACCGCGCTCGTGTTTCGCCGCGAGATTGGCGTTGCGTTTGAGCAAGAGTTCAACGACCTCCAGATGGCCGAGCCTAGCCGCCTCCATTAAGGGGGTGAACCCCCGGTCATCCTTCGCATTGACGTCCGCACCTCTTTCCAGAAGGGCCTCCGCAGCGTACGCATGTCCCCCGCTAACAGCATGCATCAACGCCATCGCCGCTCCATCATCTCTCGTATCGACTCGAGCGCCCCCCTGGATCAGGGTGCGGACGAGTTCCGCCTGGCCGTGGGCGGCCGCTTCCATGAGCACCGTGGAGCCATCTTCGGCTTGTGCGTTGACGTTCGCACCGTGCTCCAGCAGCACTTCGACGACGCCCTTGTGCCCCTTTCGGATGGCTAGGGCCAGCGCCCCGAGGCCGTCATCGTTGGCTGCGTTGACGTTCGCTTTTTTGTCTGAGGTGCCGCTGAGAAGAAACGTGACCACATCCGCATGGCCGTTCGACGCCGCCGCCAACACAGCGGTGGTTCCTGCGTCATTCTTCGCGTGAATGTCCGCCGGGATCAAACTGCTTTTCAGTAAGGTCTGCACGGCCTTCAGATGACCGTTCGCGGACGCGGCGATGAGCGGCGTGTCACCCCGCACGCTCCTGCCATCGATATCCGCTCCGTGCTTCACCAACAACGCCGCGATGTCATGCCGGCCGGTCATCGCGGCATGATACAGCGCCGTCGCCCCATCCTCGGCGCGCGCATTCACGTCCACCTTGGGAGCGAGGATCTGCACGACCTTGAGGTTCTCCTGTCTCGCCGCCCACATCAAGGCGGTCGACCCATCATCTGCCCGCACATTCGGGTTGGCTCGACTGTCCAATAACGCCTCCACCACATCGGCATGTCCGTGGGCCGCCGCCTGCATCAACGCAGTCCAGCCGATGTCATCCTGCGCGTCGACGTCCGCGTGATACGCCAGGAGTACTTGCACGGCTGTCAGATGCCCATGGCCGGCCGCCTCCATCAGGAGCGTCGTTCCCTGGTCATCTCTGACGTTAATGTCCGTCGTCCGAGCGAGCTGGATCGTGTCCGTGTGGCCCTCAACCGCCGCGGCGAGCCCCGCGGTCAATCCGCTTTCGTCTGTGGCATTGACATCCGCGCCGGCGGCCAGCAGGAGTCCCGCGATCTCCGCGTACCCCCGCGATGAGGCGAGCATCAGCGGGGTGATGGCGCCGGAGCCCTGGGCGTTAGGGTCGTACCCCGATGCCAGGAGGCTCTGCACGCGGGCGGCGTCTCCACCAAGGACGGCTGCAAACAAGCGCTGTGACGGCCCCGAAAAGACCCTGCGGTCCTCTCCGCTAGGCTCCTCAGCCCCTGCCTGTTTCAGAAACTCTACGATGTGGTTGTGGCGGCGAGCCCCGGCTTCCATCAGCGCGGTATACCCGCTCGTATTCTTCGCGTTCATGGCCGCCCCCTTCCTTAATAACAGGCGCACCGCCTCAAGGTTGCCGTTGGTTGCCGCTACCATCAGGGGGGTGAGATCCTCTTCGTATCGCTCATGCACGGACGCACCACGGCTTAGGAGCAGGTCCATGATTTCGACACGGCCCTTCGCAGCGGCCTCTCTAAGGGGTGTTGAACCATCCTGGGTTTGTGCGCCGGGGTTTGCTCCTGCACCCAAAAGCTGCTCAACCATGCGGGCGTCCCCGCCTGCGACCGCTACCACGAGGGGTGTCATGCCCGCCTCATCTTTGCTATCGACCACATACCCGCGCTGCAAGAGTCGCTGGACCTCTCCATGATCGTGAGCCAACAGCGCCCGGAACAGTTCTCGGGGATCACGCCCTGGAGTCGCGGTCTGCACACGGGAAGCCTGCTCGCCTTGCTCTGGTGAGGGAGGCACGTGCGCGCCGGCACTGAGTAAGATCTCCACGATGGTCTGATAGCCTTTCGCCCGCGCTTCCTTCAGGGCCGTGGAGCCGCCGGCATCTATCGCATTGACCTTCGCACTCCGCCGCAACAGCAGTTGAACGATTGCCTTGTGGCCGTTGGTGGCTGCCTCCATCAGCGGAGTAAATCCCCTCTTGTCCGCAGCGTTGATATCCGCGCCCTTATCGAGCAGCAGTTGGACAAGATCAAGGTCACCGATGGCTGCCGCTTCCATGAGGGGGGTGAAACCACTTCGGTTCCTTGTGTGAATGTCGGCGCCGTGCTGAAGCAAAATCTCTACCGTCTCGTTATGCCCGCCACCCGCGGCCCGCATCAACGGCGTGAGGTTGCTCTTGTCTTTCGTGTCGACGGGCACCCCATATTTGAGCAGCACCTTCACGACGGCAACATGCCCATGGCTGGCCGCCATCATCAACGCATCCGAGCTGTCCAGGTCTCTTGCTTTTGGGTCAGCCCCACGCTTCAGCAGGACACGCACCACGTCCACATGGCCCTTGGCAGCCGCTTCCAGCAATGGGGTTCGGCCGTCCTCCCGCCGAGTTTCAATATCGTGGCCTCTCGCGAGCAGAACGCTGACTTTGGTTGCGTCTCCAACTGATACGGCCTCGAAAAGGTCTCTCGGGTCACCGCCGGCATGCGTGGTGTGGTGGAGGAGAGCAACGCTGATGATGACACTCACGACCACAAGAGACACGAATTCTTGGCGCCGTTCGCGCTGAACCCCCAGAGGATTGTTACACATCAGGCGTAACATCGGACATGTTCACCAACGGATATCATGGGCACATGCCAGAAGCTTGTCCAGCAGATTCATCGCAGACCCGGGCTATGACGTTCTGATAGCGAAAAGGGATTCCGCTCGTGATAGAATCAAGGATGCCTCACGCATTCCCCCAACAACTCATGCAGGCGCATCGCAAGTCAGCGAAAACGGTCTTCAACGTCATCCTGATCAAGCCGTCGCATTATGATGACGACGGCTATGTCATTCAGTGGCTGCGCTCTTCAGTTCCCTCCAATACGCTCGCCACGCTCTATGGCCTCGCCCGCGATGCCGCAAGCCGCCGAGTACTCGGCCCGGATGTGGAGATTCGGCTGGACGCGCATGACGAGACGAACACGCGCCTCAAGGTGAAACGGCTGGTCCGGCGCATTCGCTCATCCAGCGCCGGGGGCCTGGTGGCGCTGGTGGGTGTGCAATCCAACCAATACCCTCGGGCGATGGATGTGGCCCGCCAGCTGCGCGCCGAAGGCATTCAAGTGTGCATCGGCGGGTTTCATGTCAGCGGCTGCCTGGCCATGCTGCCGGTGGTGCCGCCGGATTTGCACGAGGCTATGGATCTGGGCGTGTCGCTCTTTGCGGGCGAGCTGGAAGGACACGTGGATGAACTGCTCCGGGATGCGTTTCGCCGCGAGCTCAAGCCCCTCTACAACTATATGAAGGATCTGCCGGACCTCGGCGGCAGCCCGGTGCCGTTTCTGCCGGCCGAGGTCATCCACCGCCGCACCGGATCGAAGACAAGCTTCGACGCCGGCCGCGGCTGCCCCTTTCAGTGCAGCTTCTGCACCATCATCAACGTGCAGGGGCGAACCTCCCGTTTCCGGAGCCCTGATGACGTCGAGCAGATCGTGCGGGCCAACATCGCTCAGGGCGTGTCGAACTTCTTCATCAGCGATGATAACTTTGCCAGGAATCGGATCTGGGAGCCTATTCTCGACCGGTTGATCCATTTGCGGGAGGTGGAGCGGGTCTCGCTGCGGCTCATCATCCAGGTCGATACCCTGAGCCACAAGGTGCCGGGTTTTATTCAAAAAGCAGGACGGGCGGGTGTGGACCGCGTGTTCATCGGCTTGGAAAACATCAACCCGGAATCGCTGCTGGGCGCGCAGAAGCGGCAGAATCGCATCGAGGAGTACCGGGCGATGCTGGACGGGTGGCACAGCGTTGGCGCCCTCACCTTGGCCGGCTACATCCTGGGTTTTCCGGCAGACACCCCGGAGAGCATCCTGCGGGATATCACGATCATCCAGCGGGAGCTGCCGATCGACCTGCTCGAGTTCTTCATCCTGACGCCGCTGCCCGGGTCCCAGGATCACCGAGCGCTCTATGATCGCGGGGTTGACATGGACCCGGACATGAATCGCTATGATCTCGCCCACGTCACCACGGACCATCAGCAGATGTCCCGGGCGCAGTGGCAGCAGATCTACCATCGGGCCTGGGATGCGTACTACACGCCGGAGCATGTCGAGGCGCTGATCCGCCGGGGGAAAGCGTGGGGGTTTGCGCCTCGACACATGATGGAGAAATTGCTGGCGTTTCATGCCTGTGCACGCATCGAGCAGGTCCACCCGCTTGAGGGCGGTCTGTTCCGGCTCAAGTACCGCACGGATCGTCGACCCGGCATGCCGCTCGAACGCCCGCTGACCTTCTACGGCCGCTACCTGTGGGACACCCTGAGCAAGCTTGGCCGATTTTTCGTGTTGGCGCTGCCCTATCTGCGCGCGCTGTATCGCGTGGAGGCTGGGGTTTCTCGACCCGGCGCTGCCATGGGTGCGGCCCTGAAGCCGATCAGCGCGCCGCCGGCGGCCGGTGTGGAAACGCCGGAAGCGGTTGTGCTGACTGAGCGTTGATCCCTCCACCTGCTGGAGTCGCTAATAGCGACCGCCGCATTGCGGCGCGCGCCTTTGGCGTGCCAGCAGGTGGGGGGATGAACGGCCGTGCAGGCGCGGTCCCAAGGATTTCCAGAGCGAGTCCGCTCGAGAGCCTTTTCTTTGTTGGCAGTGATCAGGTACACTTGCTCTTGAGTTGCCACTAGAGGAGGAGTCTGATGCGCCGTGTGCTGCTCTCAGGAGTTATGGGGGGACTCATCGCCCTCGCCTTGTCCGTTCAGTCAGCCGAAGCGAATGGCCCCACGCGAAAGCTCGGGCGCGGGGTCGCCAATCTCTTCACCGCCGCGTTTGAGCTGCCTCCCCGCGTGGCTCAAACGTACGACGCCCGCGGAGCCGTGGCCGCCCTCTCCTGGGGCATCCTGGATGGCTGCCGGGCGTTTGCGGTCAGGACGGCGGCCGGTGCGGTTGAGATGGCCACGTTCCTCTTGCCGTGGCCCGGCGCGGGGTACGAGCCGATGGTGGAACCGGAGTTTCTGCTCGATCCGCACGACCCGGTTCAAGCGTCATTGACTGAGTAGCTGTCGTAGCCATTTCCCCACCGATTTCTCGCGGAGCCACGATGAACGCGTGGCTCCGATTTTTTTCTCTCACATGACAATGTTGTAATTGAATTGTCATCGTGCCTTCATTGTCTCTCGATACACTGCCTTCACATTCGAGAGACACATGTCAAGACACCAAGGAGGCACGATGAATAAGCGAACAGGACTTGGTCTGCTTGTCGCAGTGGGAGTTGTGGAAGCCGTGATCTTGGCCATGCAGGCCACTCCCGTACACCGCACAGGGAGCGGAAGCGCACCCCTGAATATCGCGCAACTGCACGCCTCTGATCAGCCGGCAGTACCCGCGCCGTGGCTGCGCTAACCCCCACATGCGTCGGCCTCATGCACGGCACATGCGCCAACGCCTGTGCCATGCGCTCCACCTGACCGTCGGGGTGTGGGTGCTCCTCGGCCCCTGGGTGATCACAAGTCTCGCGCAGGAAGCGCAGCATCTCACCATCCGCACCTCGGCAGGCGAGATGTTTGATGACAACGTGACGTTTGCCAAACACAACACGCGGGATGATTTCATCACGATCCTGGGTGTTGGCGGCGGGTGGACGAAGGAAACAAAGCTGCGATCGTTTGACATCAACGCCAATCTCACCCAGCGCTTCTTCGCGCGGAATCCTGATTTCAACACGATGGCAGAAGACGCCCACCTGCTGTGGAAAGGCGAGCTCTCGAAGTATTCCACCTTTTCGCTCGCCAATGACTTTACCCATGATGTGGAGCCGAGGAGTTTAGAGGATGAGTTCGGCAGGACCGCAGGGCGGTACGGCTATGTTTTGAACCGTTTCAATGCCGAGTACGACAAAACCTTCACCAAACGCTTCGGCCTCGCCACGCGATATGCGAACGATATCCATGTGCTCTCCCGCAGCGATCTCACCGATTCCCATGCCCATCGAGCCGGAGCCGATGTGACCTATGCGGTGAGCTCAGCGACAACGCTCCTGGGAGGGTATGAATTTTCCATCCGGGATTTTGTTCCAGGTCCAAGCTCCTTCACCAACTCCGCGCTCGCCGGATTTCAGCAGTACTTCACACCGACCCTCTATCTCGATGGTCGCGCCGGTGTCGATGTCATTGATACCTTCGACGGAGATGTGCTGCCGCGACCGCGCGTCCGCGTTTCACTTAATCGCGAGCCGGATGCCCGGACGCGCGGTGCGCTCGTTTTTGAGCGGGCGTATACCACGACGACCTTCAACCAGAGCCTGTTCAAAGAATGGAAAACGTCGCTCAATTATTATCGCCAACTTTTGCGTCGGCTCTCCGGGGGGCTGTCCGCATTTTATGGGCAGGGAGAATATCTGAGCACCAGCGTCAAGGATACGTTCGGCGGCGTCAATTTTGGACTGACCTATGACATCACGAAGCTGATCACGGGGCGGGCAGCGTATCGGGTATCGGCGCTGGATTCCTCCGAGCCGGATCGGGGCTACGTGAAAAACACCGTCGTTCTTGGCGTCACGATGGTGTTCTAGGATGATGGTCAAAGAATACGCAACACTCTTGCGACGCTCCATGATGTTCGCCGATATCGGCGTGGTCGCGATGTCGTTCGTGATCGCGTACCTGCTGGTGCGGCCCACGCGCTTTCTCCACCCTTCCCACGTCTATGGCTGGTTTGCGGCGCTGTTCACGGTGGTGTGGGCAGGGGGGTTGGGATATTTCGGCATGTACGAATCCTTCCGAGTCAGAGGAAACCGGGAAGCGGCCGAGGTCATCCTGAAAACTGCGCTGCTCGTTTTTTTGATGCTGGGGGCGTTCATCTTCATGCTCCATGCGATCACCATCAGTCGGATCCTCGTGATGGCCGCCATCGGACTGGCCACGCTATTGTTGGTCGCTGAGAAATTCAGCCTGATGGCCGTCTTCCGCCGCAGCCGGGTGAACGGCTACAACTATCGGCGCGTGCTGGTCGTGGGCACCGGACCCCGAGCGCAACGATTCCTCAGCAAGCTCGAGGCCCATGCCGAATGGGGGTTCAGCGTCATTGGGCTGATCGATGAGAACCCGGCATTGGTTGGAGAGCGCGTCAACGGCTACGCCGTCTTGGGGGCCTTCGCCGATATTCCAAAAATCATCCACACCATGGTCGTGGACGATGTGGTGTTTGTCGTGCCCAGGTCGTGGCTCGGAAAGATTGAGCCGCTGATGCGATTCTGCGAGACCGAGGGGGTGAAAGTCAGCCTGGCGGTGGATTTCTTCGATGTCACGATCGCGCATGAGCACGTCGCAGATTTCGACGGCATTCCCTTAGTCAGCTTCACCACCACGACCAACAAACTCTGGCACCTCGTGGTCAAGCGCCTTATTGACATCGTCGCCTCGGGGGTCGGCCTGCTCGTCTTGTGGCCCCTCTTCCTCATGATCGCCATCGCTATTCAGTGGACATCGCCCGGGCCCGTCTTCTTTGCCCAAGAGCGGTGCGGGATGCATGGCCGGCGCTTCACATTCTATAAATTCCGCACGATGGTCAACGGCGCCGAACGCCTGTTGCCGCAACTGCTGGTTCAGAACGAAATGCGCGGCCCGGCGTTCAAAATGAGCGAAGATCCCCGCGTGACCCCGCTTGGCAGATTCTTGCGAAAGATGAGCCTGGATGAATTGCCGCAACTCTGGAATGTGCTGCGAGGCGATATGAGCCTGGTGGGTCCGCGGCCGCCGCTGCCTCAAGAAGTGCAGGCGTATGACAGCTGGCAGCGGCGGAAACTGAGCATGCGCCCCGGCGTGACATGCCTCTGGCAAATCACCGGGCGCAACAACATCACTGACTTTGATCAGTGGGTGAAGCTGGATTTGTCGTATATCGACAACTGGTCACTGGCCCTTGACGGCAAAATCCTGTTGAAGACGGTTCCCGTGGTCGTCCTCGGGGACGGCGCGAAATAGCAGGCCTGGTGGTTCGGCATCAGATCAAAAAGGGTGAGGCCGTGATGATGCATCGGATGCTCATGACACTGGTGGTTGGGATGATGTGGAGCGGCGCCTCATTGGCCCAGGCGCCGCCGAATGCTCCGATCGCGTCTGGAGCCTCAGAAGGCTACCAGATTGGCGTCAACGATACGTTAGACATCGCCATTCTGCAGCCGGAGCAGCTGCAGACCTTCGTCACCGTGGGGCCGGATGGGATGATTTCCTTCCCATTCATTGGCAATGTGCGCGTCAAGGGCATGACGACCGCAGAGATTCAGGAGGACATTCAACAGCGCCTGGCTGACGGCTATATGAAGTATCCCGTCGTGTCGGTGTCATTGAAGGAATCCCGCAGCCAGAAGTTTTTCGTCTACGGGGAAGTCGCCAAACCCGGCGCGTATCCACTTGATGAGCGCGTGACGGCCATGAAAGCCATCTCCATTGCGGAGGGATTCACGAAATTCGGCGACTCGAGTCGGGTGAAGGTCTTGCGGCCCTATGCGGACTCCCCAGGCTACGAGACGATTCCGATCAATCTCAAGGCCGTCCTCAATGGCAATTCCAAAGCGGATGTGTTGTTGCGGCCAGGAGACACCGTGGTGGTATCCGAGGGGGTGTTCTGATGATGACATTCCGAGATTACGTGCGGGTCCTCTTCCGCCACAAAGCAGTGGTGCTGGCGACCATCGCCGGTGTGGCCATGGCGGCGTATGTGGGATTGGCTTGGAAGACGCCGATCTACGAAGCTCAGGTCAAGATACTGATCAGCGCCGCCAAGCAAGTCGAAGCGCTCTATTACCGTGACTTGGCCGTGCAGCGAAAAGCTGAAATCGCGCTGACCCAAAGCGAAATCGTGCAGTCCAACCCGGTCATAGAGCGGGTCGTTCGTGCCTTGCACCTTGATGAGCGGCCGCTTGATGAGGAAAGACAATTTGCCTCGCCCGTTAAACAGCAATTCCTGGAGCGCCGGGCTCTTCAGCAAGAGGCGGCGCTGGCCCAATGGCCGGTGGCCGAGCAGCAGTCCTGGCGATTCCGACATGCGGTCAACGCCCTTCGGCAGAACGTAACGGTCGAGCCGATTCGAGACGCCGATGTGCTGATCATTCGCGCGAAAGCCTTCAGCCCGATGGAGGCGGCCACGCTCGCCAATACTATCAGCCGCGCCTATGTCATCTTCGACCTTGAGCAACAGTTGGCGGAATTGCAGCTGAAATACGGCGAGCGCTATCAGACCGTGAGGCAAATCCAGGATTCCATTGATCGGATGACCAAGCATCTCAGCGGGGAGACCTTGCCTGACCTGGAAGCCATCGGTCCGGCGAGCGTGAAGATTATTGAGCAGGCCTCACGACCCATGCAGCCGATCGGCTCTTCCCGGAACGTCCTGTTTGGCTTGACCCTGGCGGCCGGCGTCGGCTTAGGGATCATTCTGGCGTTTGTGTTTGAGCTGTTGGACCAAACGGTGAAATCCCCGCAAGACCTCAAGCCGTTGCTGCATGTGGAGCCCCTCAGCTCGATTCCGAAGCGCAAGTTCTGGCATTGCGCCGTGGTCAAGAACTTCCGGCGAAAGACGCCGTATGTTTCGGCGTTTCGCGCGCTGACCGACCAAATCTATCTGACCGCGAAAGCGCGGGGGATCAAAACGCTGCTCGTGACCGCCCCCCTGGCGGCTGAGGGATCGACGACGGTGATGGTCAATCTCGCGCGCTGCCTCGCCTATTATGCGCATCAGCGCGTCTTGATTATCGACGCCAATCTTCGAGCGCCTTCGCTGCACAAACTCTTGCGGTTGAAAAACATCGTCGGCCTGACCGACGTGCTGCAAGGGCGGACCTCCTGGGAGGCGGCGGCGTCCTATATTACGCCTCACGTGGCGGTGCTCGCTGCGGGCAAACCCGTCTCCAATCCCCTAGGGTTCTTGAGTTCTGAACGGATGAGCGTGTTGCTGCGCGAAACGAAGGACGCGTTTGATTTCGTGATCTTGGATTGCGCCAACACCAGCGACTATCAAGACAGCATGATGCTGGCCCCGGCGGTGGATGGGTTGACCTTGGTCATCCGGGAAGGGAAGGCGCGACGGCAGGCGCTGGAAGCGGCCCTGGCTCCTTGGCGGCACATGAACGGTAAAATCATGGGCACGATTCTCAATGGACGCACCTTTGCGATTCCGGGCTTCCTCTACGATCTGGTCTAGGGGGTGCTCTCTCCTGTATTACGGCATGGCCAGGCATCTGCCCTCATCGATAGCTCCGGGCGGACGCTGGTGGAAGGCGATCCGCGCAGCCGTCTGCCGGCAGCTGTTTGCCTCATGCGGAAACGATGTCAATGTGGAAACGCGCGCATGGTTCGGCTCGGGTCGTCACCTGTCGCTCGGCGATCGTTCAGGCATCGGGGTCAACGCGTCGTTGCATGGCACCATCATCATCGGCCACGACGTGATGATGGGGCCTGACGTGGTTATCTATAGCCAGAATCACCAATTTTCGCGAACCGACGTCCCGATGAACCGCCAAGGATTTCAGCCGGAGCGGCCGGTGATCATCGGCGATGACGTGTGGATCGGCGCGCGCGCCATTCTCTTGCCCGGCGTCACCATCGGATCCGGCGCGATCATCGGCGCCGGCGCCGTGGTCACTAAGGACGTCCCGGAACAGGCCATCGTGGTGGGAAATCCGGCACGGGTGGTGCGTTCTCGAACGGCATTGGTCCTGCAACCAGCATGACACTTAAGCAGCAAACCATTCAAGGCGTTTGGTGGGCAGGAGTCGCTCAGGGGGGCCGGCAAGCATGTCAGGTGCTCATCACCGTTCTGCTTGCCCATCTGCTGTCGCCGCGTGATTTCGGATTGCTAGGAATGACGACCGTGTTTACGCAATTCGCCATGATGGTCGGGGAGCTCGGGATGACCGGCGCGTTGATTCAGCGTCCAGCGGTGCGCGAGGAGCACTATGCTTCAGCGTTCTGGCTCAGCGTGATGGTGGGGGTGATCCTCATGGCCATCATGACCGCGTGCAGCCCGGCCATCGCGCGGTTCTACCGAACACCCGATCTCCAACCAATTTTGGTCGCGGTATCGTTGAGCTTTGTGCTTCAAGGGGGTTGGGTCGTGCAGCAAGCGATGCTCATGCGCGCCATGGAATTTCGTTCGTTAGCCATCAGGGATATTGCGGCGGTCTGCCTCTCCGGGATCATGGGGGTGGCTGCCGCAGTACTGGGATGGGGGGTATGGAGTCTCGTCTGGCAGCTGCTGGTTCATAACGCTGCGATGGTGTGGCTCTCATGGTCGTTCACCTCATGGAGGCCACCATGGCGCATCTCACGTCAGGCATTGCGCGAATTGTCCGGATTTAGCGCAGCCGCAATGGGTTTTAACTGCGTGAATTACGTCTCCAGGAACGTCGACTACCTCATTATTGGCCGGCTGCTTGGAGCCACTCCCTTGGGCTTGTATACGCTGGCCTATAAACTCATGCTATTGCCAATTCAAAATATCTCATGGGTCATTGTCAAGGTGCTCCTGCCGGCGTTTTCAAAAATTCAACACGATCTGGAGAGCCTGCGCCGCAATTACACAAAGGTGCTACAGACCGTCGCTCTTGTGACGTTGCCGATGTTGGGCGGTTTGTTCGTGGTTGCGCCGGAATTCATCCACGTCTTCTTCGGACCGCAATGGGAAGGCGCTATTCTGCCGTTTCGTTTGCTCGCCTGCTGCGGGGTGGCGCAGTCGCTGACGGCCATCGGCGGCACGATCTATCAGTCCCAGGGCCGGCCGGATCTTCAATTCAAGATGGGGTGCGCGAATGCGGCGCTGATGGCGCTCGTGATCCTCTTCAGCATTCGCTGGGGGATTGTCGGTGTGGCTGCCGGATCCGCGATCTTCACCATCTGCTGGATGCCGGTGTCATTTGTTGTGGCGTCGAGGCTCATTCAATTGCCGTACGTCCGCATATGGCGCGCCATCCTGCCGGCGATCGGGCTCACCGCGTTGCTCATGATGGGCTTGTTTGCGGTGAAGCACACCGTCCATACCTCAGCATTGAGTACGCTGATGTTGTTGGGATTATTCGGCATCACAGGCTACGCGAGTTTGCTCGTTGTGATGAAGCATGGAAGGGTCGCTCTACATGTCTAGCCAACGAGCGATCCCTGTAGCCGGTGATCTGGGGGAAGAAGGAGCAGGGGTTATCTTGTCGCTTCAAGAAGTCTGGTTCGAGTATGCCAAGCGGCCGTTTGTCTTTGTAAGGCCTGGCGGCAACTTTGGAGATTATCTGATTTACCGCGGGGCTGAAAAACTTGCGATAGAGATGGAACTCAGATTTCGAACACTGAACCATGAGGAGTTTATGGGCGCACGGTTGGATCCAGAGGAGGTCCTCTATTTTCACGGGGGCGGCGGATTCAATTCCTGGTGGTCGGGACGGCCCATTCGCGCCTTTCAGCGGGCGGCACGAGTACACCGTGGGGTCATTATCGTCGGCCCGCAAACGTATCAAGCGGATCAAGAATTTCTTCGTCGCATCTTCAACGACACGCTGCAGGTCGCGCGGGCGCAACGCGTGATGCTGTTTGCTCGAGAGCTTGTCTCGTTCAGAGTCGTGAGTGAGGCGTTGGGAGATGGCGTTGAGTTGGGAGTGAATCATGATACCGCCCTGTACCTCTCCCGAGCGGATGTGCTTCAGCGTCCCGTGGAGCCTCGCTATCGATTAGAGGCGATCCGAACCGATAAAGAGGCGGTTCCCATCTCCGGAGGAGATGGGCAAGCTGTGCGGTTAGACCCTGCGGCGTACTGCCGAGATTTTGCTCACTGGATCAGCGTCCATGCCAGAGCGAAGGCAATCGTGACGAATCGCTTGCACTCGGCGATGGCCGGAACGATTCTTGAGATACCGACGACACTGCTGGCCAATAATTACCACAAAAACCGAGCGGTCTGGGAGTTTTCGCTGCGGGATCGCGGAGTTCAGTGGGCCGATACGCTGCCTCAAAGTCAACGCTGGGGATTAGGCGCACGGTTGCTGCATCGACCCGAGATGACGTCATGGCGCTATCGGCTTTATCGCCAGCGGGGGATCTGACGTGATGGATATCTCGATCATACTTTGCACATGGAACAACAGCCATCGTTTGGCCATCACATTGCATCACATCGCTCGCTGTTCGATTCCGCCGAACCTTCAGTGGGAAATTGTTGTGGTGAATAACCACTGCACGGATGCCACATTGCGCGTCGTCGAAGTTGCGCAGTCGATGCTTCCACTGCGCTCGATCGAAGAACCTCGACAGGGCTTGAGCCGAGCTCGCAATGCTGGCCTACGGGCGGCGAAGGGGCAATTGGTCATCTTTACAGATGATGATGTGAAGCCGTGTGTGGAATGGATTGCGTCGTATTGGAGAGCGTTCATGTCGAACCCCTCCGGATACTTTTTTGGCGGACCCGTTGAGAGTGAATTTGAGGGTGCGCGCCCCAGCGAAGAATTGCTGGCTGTGGCCCCGTATTCGGTGAGAGGGTTTGACTTGGGGGCGGAGGAGCAGGCGCTCCCGCCAACGAAAACATTTTTGTCGGCCAACTGGGCTTGCCCGCTGTTCATGATTCAACGCACCGGCGGATTCGACGAGACGAAAGGACTGAATGCTGTTCCCGGGAGTCAGACGGCCGGCGAAGAAACTGATCTGATGTGCCAATTGCGCCGCGCGGGATGGGACGGCCTATATCTTCCTCACGCCCGATTGACGCATACCGTGCCGGCTGAGAAAAGCCGGGTCGAACATATCGCGGCACGATGTGAGGCGAGCGCCTCAGCCAATGTGCCGTTATATCGCGGGCGCACGCAATGGCTTCGCCTCTTCGGTGTTCCGCTTGGTGTCTATAAAACACTCGTGGTTTCCTCAGTTTTTTGGCGAGCCGCTACTATTTTGGGTCGATCGGCCGATCGGTCGTACGTGACTATGCGCTCAGCGCTCGGATCACTCAAGGGATTTCGTGCACAGCATCTCGCCGGCAAGCGTAAGGCGACGCATCGACTTCACGTGTTGATGATCGCGATTAAGTTTCCGCCGTATTTTGCAGGAGCGGCAATTCAAGCGCTCTCTCTGGCGAAGGCATTGCAGCGGCAGGGCGTTGAGGTCGAATTTTTTACCGATAATGATCATGAACCGAGCGTGACAGAGAGCTACCAGGGTGTCATGGTGTTCCGAGCCTGCACCTTCCTGAAGACGCGCAACAAATTGCAGGAGCTGATCTATGTGATCAGGATCTTCCTCTATGCGGCCAAGCGACGGCATCAGGTCGTGCATTTTCACTCCATGCGCGGTTTTGAGAGTTTCATTTTTCCCCTGCTGAAGCTGATGGGCAAGCGCGTGATTGTGAAGACGACCCTGGTCGGCTTTGATGATCCGCTGGCGATCACGCAGCGGAAAATGGGCTGGATCTACCGATGGGGATTGCGCGCGGTCGATCGCTTTGCCTGCATTTCGAGAAAGCTGTGTGAGTTGTGCCGGCAAGCCGGAATTCCGCCGAGCCGCATTGTCTATATCCCCAACGGCGTTCAGACCAGCCGTTTCACGCCGCTGGCACCCGAGGATAAGAACGACGTGAAACGAACCTTGGGGCTTCACGACGCACGGTTCATCTGTTTATCCGTCGGGAAAGTCGAAGCGCGCAAAGGCTATGAATTCCTGCTTCGCGCCTGGAGCATCATCCAAGGCCATCTGCCAACTGCCGTATTGCTCATCGGCGGCCCAGGCAATGATGCCACCAACCCATACTATCGCCATCTGTGCGACATCATTGAGAAGGACGGATTGCGGAATGTGGTCTTTCTCGGTCAGTTGGAGAATGTGGCGCCCTACATGCAAATCAGTGATGCCTTTTTATTCTGCTCTGAGCGCGAGGGGTTTGGCACCGTCATGATCGAAGCGATGGCCACGCAGGTGCCGCTCATCGCGAAGGAGCTTCCCGGCGTGACCGAGGATATTATCACCGAGCCAGCCCTGGGCCGCGCGTGCGCGTCAAATTCGCCGGAGGAATTCGCCCGCGACACCCTGTCCATGCTGATGACCGATGAGCCCAACACTCGAGCCGCCGCGTCGCTGCGGATTCGGAAACGGTTTGATATCCAGGCGATTGCCCAACAATACATCGATGTGTATCGCCGATTGCTCGGCCGCGCTCAACCGCCCATGCGCGTCTTGCACGTGACAAAAACATTACAGCTCGGTGGAGCGGAGGCGAATCTCTATTACCTCATTCACGGCAATCATCGCGAGGATATCGAACACCATGTCGCATTTACCGGCACCGGACCGTACGAAGAGCGGCTGCGGCAGCTTCGAGTGCCCCTGTGCTGTGTGAATCGGCGTGAAGCCAAAGTTCGAAGCCTCGACTCATTGCTGATTGTGGCTCGGCTCGTCTCCTACATCAATCGCCACCGCATCGACGTCGTCCACACGCATAACTACAACGGGCATGTCTGGGGCTCGCTGGCCGCCAAGCTTTGCGGCGTGCCGGTGGTGGAGCATGTGCACGATCCCCGCTACGAGGATGCCAGATGGTTGCGGGAACGCGGCGTGGCGCGGCCCGAACAGTTCAAGCACGCCAGGGTGTTTGCGGGATTATCGGATGCCATCGTCGTGCTCACCCCGCAGAACAAAGAGCGGCTCCAGCAAGGGTTCGGCATTGATGGGCAGAAGATTTACCTGCAGTACAACGGGATTCCGCTTGATGGTCATCACTCGGAGGATCATGGGCCATTGCGGCAGCGTCTGGGGATCGCCCCCCATCAGCGTGTGATCGCCGCCGCGGGCAGGCTCTCACCCGAAAAAAATTTCACCCTCGTTGTTGAAATCGCCCGTCTGCTTCGATCGCACCGGCCGAAGGCCGTCTTCGTGATCGCCGGCGATGGTCCGCAACGCCAGATGTTGGAGCAGCAAATCCGCGCGGAAGGCTTAGAGACGTCGGTCAAATTGGTGGGATTCTTCCGGCAGCTCACCGACCTCTTCGCGGTCGCCGATGTCTTCATCCAACCCTCGCTGCGCGAGCTGCACTCGCTGGCGATGATTGAAGCGATGAGCATGAGCGTGCCGGTCGTGGTCTCCCGGGGTGTGGGGTGCAATGATGCCTTCATCACCGATGGCGAGAATGGATTTCTGCTGGATCCGCACTGGCCCCAGGATTGGGTCGATGTCCTTGACTGGCTCCTCAGCGATGAGGAGTTGCGGCGCAGTGTCGGCAGGCGGGGGCGAGTATTGGTTGAGCAGGAATGCGATATCCGCACGAACACCGAGCGGTTTGCGAGGCTCTATCAGGAGTTGAAACACTGATGTGGGGCGGATGGCTGAGCGCTTTGGCCCTGGTGTGGCAGTTTGCCGGCTGGTATGGCGGCGGCCAATACCCGGCCCTGGTCGCCGATCCAAACGTGCGAGGGCGCCTCTATCTGACGTCTGATGTGGCCGGGATCTGGCGCAGCGATGATCGCGGGGACCATTGGACGTTCAGCAACAGCGGCCTGACCAGTTTAAACATCGCAACAATGGCGGTATCCCCGTCCGATTCGCGCGTGGTGTATGCGGGGATGAAGACCGGCCTGGCCCGCTCGACCAATGGCGGAGCGTCGTGGGCGGTTGTCCCCATGGCATCAAAACTCATGTCATTTACCCGGCCGTACAGCTACCGGGCCATTGCGGTATCGAAGAACAATCCGAAGATGCTCTACGTGGGAACGAAAGACGGCACGATGTTTAGAACCAGCGATGGGGGCGCGACATGGGGCCAGCTCGGCCCCGCCTCGGGACTTTTCGGCGCGAAGGTCGTGATCACCGCCATCGCGCTCAATGGCGCAGAGACCGCGGTGTTCGCCGGCTCATCACGCGGACTGGTTCGTGTGGATGGAACCACAGGAGCGGTGGCCAGCCTCATCGATGGTGTGCCGGTGCAGGATCTCCTCGTCTTGCCAGGGCAAGGCACGCTGTGTGTCACGCAACAGGCCACCCTCGCATGCTCATCAGATGAGGGACAGACCTGGCAACGCACGCAACCCATCCCGGCCGGACACATCACGCGAATCGCCGCGGCCGGGCATGATCAGACAGTTCAATGGCTCGTCGCATCATACACCAAAGGAAAAGCCGGGTTGTACCTCAGCACAGACGATGGCCATACATGGACCAGCATTAAGCGAAATCTGCGGTACGACGTTCCGGGCAACCCCACGCGGGCCTGGCTGAAAGATTTTCAGCGTCCCAATGCCGTCGTGATCGATCCGTTCGATCCAGCCGTGTTCTATTACACGGATACGTGGGGCGTGTGGCGATCGGATGATGGCGGAGCGTCATGGCAGGAGAAGATCCGGGGGGCGCCCAATGCGTCAGGGTCGGATCTGCACATCAGCGCCGACGGGACGATGTTCGTCGCGACGATGGATGAGGGGTTGCTGAAGTCCACTGACGGCGGCCACACCTATGTCGCCGCCGTGCCTGGTCAGGGTCTTCCGGGGATTGGAGGCGGCCATGTGTGGCGAGTCGCCAGCAGCGAGAAGGGAACACGGGTCATCGCGACCGGTTCCCTCTGGACCTCGCTTGGCCCTCGCGCGTTCATCAGCCGCGATGCGGGAACAACGTTTACGATGACCACGGCCGGACTCCCCAACGCACCGCCGACGACCAACACGGTGTGGGGGCAAGGGTATGCGCGAGGGCTGGCCATGGATCCGACCGATCCCACCCGGGTGTATCTGGGCATCGATGGCGATCATGGCGGAGGTTTCTTTACGTCGACGGATGGCGGACAGACATGGAGCCGGCCGTCATCGCAGCCCTCCTCGCGGAAAATCTACAACGGGTTGGCTGTTGATCCGACAGCCCCTTCGCGAATCTTCTGGGGTGTGTGCGGCGCATCAGGCATTGGCGTCTATCGATCGAGCGATTACGGGGCGTCGTGGGAGCCATCGTTGACCTCGGCGATGC
>JACQWM010000009.1 GCA_016209275.1 Candidatus Omnitrophota bacterium | reverse complement strand
GCTTCGCTACGTGACGATCCAGAACTGGTCGAAGAACGTCTATAACCTGGTAACCAAGCGAGCCGTGGCCTACGAGGGCGCAACCGTGCAATGGCTCGACGGAAATCTTGGCTCAAAGCTGACAATGAAGTACCCAGGGGTATACCTGATGGGCCGAGGGGCGCACGGCGAGGTGCTCTCGGTGGCCTTTGCCGGCGACGGGCAGCATCAGGATGCTGGAGCCAAGATGGTCCACGCGGCACCCGACACGTCGTCGGTGATCACATCGAAATCGATTTCCAAGGGCCGCGGCCGCACGACCTATCGCGGTCTGGTGAAAGTGTATCCCGGGGCGACCAACGCCAAATCGACGGTGCGGTGCGATGCGCTGATGCTCAACAAAGAGTCGCGCTCGGATACGTATCCGACGATGGAGATCGATGAGAAGCGTGTTGCGATCGGCCATGAGGCCACAGTGTCGAAGATCGGCGATGAGCAGCTCTTCTACGCGATGAGCCGCGGGCTCACTGAGCAGGAAGCGATGAACATGATCGTCAACGGCTTCATCGAGCCCTTCGTCAAAGAGCTGCCGCTGGAGTATGCCGTGGAGCTGAACCGCCTCGTGCAGCTTGAGATGGAAGGCGCCGTCGGCTAACTACGATATCAGATATCGAATTCGATATCTGATATCGTCTGGAAACATGTTTGATACGGCTGCGATTGATCAACTTGCGAAGGCATTAAAGGAGCCGCCGGGAATCACCGACCTGCGCCGGAAGGCTCTTGCCCGCCACACCGAATTGCCATGGCCGCATCCCAGCGATGATGTGTGGCGCCGCATCGATGTCTCGCTCCTCGATCCCTCGCAGGGATTTTCTCCCACCCCGCCCTCGTTGCTGCCATCAGTTCAACTCACCGACGCACAATTGGCGCTCTTCACCAAACCGCTGGGCGATGAACAGTTGCTGGCGCGCATCAACGGCCACTGGCTGCGCGAGCCTGTTGTCCCAGGCATCGCGGTCAGCGAGCGCATTCCGCAAGCCGTCCTCGAAGCCAGCGGGCTGACTGAGGCCGAAGAGAAACTCGCGAGCCTGAATACCGCATTTCATGATGATGACGTGTCTCTTGAGGTGTCGGCGCGCACGTCGCTGGCCCAGCCGCTGCGGCTGGTCCGGTTGATTGCTGTTGCACCCCAGCAGGCGATCTTCCCCTTGACGGCTATTCGGGTGGGGGAGGGCAGCTCAGTGACCATCATTGATGAATATGTCAGTGCGGGGACAGTCCCCATGGGGACTGTCCCCCATCTTGTGAATGGCCGCATCGAGTTGATCCTCGAGGAAAACGCTTCAGTGCGCTACGTGCGATTGCAGCGGTGGGATCAGCAAGCGCGGGAGTTTGTCCTCCAGCGCGCCACCCTCGCCGCAGGCGCGTCATTGACACTCGCCAATATCAGTTTAGGGGCCTCGGTTTCCAAGACGCACGTCATCACGAGATTGGCCGGCGAGACAGCCTGCGCCAAATTGTACGGATTCGTGTTCGGGCAAGGGGTGCAGCATATCGATCAGCACACGCTGCAGGATCATCAAGCCCCGCACACCGAATCGGATCTGCAGTACCGCGCGGCCCTGCAAGATCAAAGCCACATGGTCTACACCGGGTTGATCCGCATCGCGCCCACGGCCCAGCAGACGAACGCCTATCAGGCGAACCACAACTTGATGCTCAGCCAGCGCGCGCGGGCCGAGACGATTCCGATGCTGGAGATCTTGGCCGATGACGTGCAGTGCAAGCATGGAGCCTCGACCGGGCCGATTGATGATGAGCAGGCCTTTTACTTGATGTCGCGCGGCGTGCCCCGCGAGGCCGCCCAGCGGCTGATCGTCATGGGCTTCATCGAGCCGATCATGCAGCAGATTCCATTCGCGCCGCTGCGGGAGCGGCTGCGACAAGAAATCGAAGGCAATCTACAGCATGGCTGATGGCTTTGTAGGTGTGGCGAAGGTTGGTGAGATTCCGGTGGGTCAATTCAAGTCGGTGCAGGCGCAGGGCAAGCGCCTCTTGGTCTGCCACACCGAGACAGGATTCTACGCGGTCGACGATACCTGCACGCACGACGATGGACCGCTCGGCGATGGCTGGCTTGAGGGCGATGCCATCGAATGCCCGCGGCACGGCGCGCGATTCGATGTGACGACCGGCAAGGTGTTAGCGCTGCCAGCGGCAGTTGCTATTAAGTCATATCCGGTGCGCGTGGATGGTGACGACGTGAAAGTGAATGCCAGTGAGATAGTGAGTCAGTGAGTGGGTGAGTGAGGAAAAGCCATGTTGGACGTAAGAGAAATTCGGCAAGATTTTCCGATCCTGCACCGCGCGGTCAACGGCAAGCCGCTCGTCTACCTCGATAACGCCGCCACGACCCAAAAGCCGCTCCAGGTGATCGAAAAGCTCGCCGATTATTACCGGCGGTATAACGCCAACATCCACCGCGGCATCCACACGCTGGCGGAGGAGGCGACCGCCGCCTATGAGGCCGTCCGCGAGCAGACGGCGCGATTCATCAACGCGCCTTCCAGCCGCAGCATCGTCTTTACGCGCAACGCCACCGAATCCATCAACCTGTTTGCCAACGCCTGGGGACGGAAATTTTTAAAGCCGGGCGACCAAATTCTCCTCTCCGAGATGGAACACCATTCCAATCTGGTGCCCTGGCAATTGATCGCCAAGGCGACCGGGGCGACATTAGCGTTTTTACCCATCACGGATGAAGGACAATTACGGCTCGATGCCATGGAAAAAATATGGGCGCCAAACACGAAGATCGTGGCTATCACGCACATGTCGAACGTCCTCGGAACGATCACGCCAATCGAGGACGTCGTTGTCAAGGCTCGGCAATACGGCACGCTTGTCCTCATCGATGGCGCGCAAAGCGTTCCCCATCTGCCGGTTGACGTGCAGCGGCTCGGATGCGACGCCTTGGTCTTTTCCGCCCACAAAATGCTCGGGCCGACAGGCGTGGGCGTCTTGTATGCCAGAGAAACGCTTCTTGAGAGCATGGATCCATTCTTGGGCGGCGGCGAAATGATTTCGGATGTCCAGCTGACATCCGCCACCTGGAATGAGGTGCCATGGAAGTTTGAAGCCGGCACGCCGAACATCGCCGATGTGATTGCCTTCGGCGCGGCCCTCAGCTATCTCACGCGCATCGGCATCTCAACCATTCGGACTCACGAGATGGAGCTGACCGCCTATGCGCTGAAGCAATTGCAGGCGGTGCCCGGGCTGACGATCTATGGGCCGAGGGCCGCCAGCCCGGATCGCGGCGGCGCCATCGCATTCAACCTTGAGGGATTGCACCCGCATGATGTGGGCACGGGGCTGGACGCCGAAGGGGTGGCGATTCGCGCCGGGCATCATTGCGCCAAGCCGCTCATGCGGCGGCTGGGTGTTTCGGCGACGGCCCGCGCGAGCTTCTACCTCTATAACACGAAGGATGAGGTGGATCGACTGGTTGAGGCAATTCGCGCCGTCCAGGGGTTTTTCAATCGGCCAACGCATGCGAACGTGTCGACGTGACTCATGCTGGATCAGCTCGACGAATTATATCGAGAAGTCATCCTGGAGCACTTTAAGCACTCCGCGCACAGCGGGGAGCTGCCCGGCGCACAGATTCATGTCAGTGGGGCCAACCCGTTGTGCGGTGATGAGCTCGCGTTTCATGTGAGGATAGACGGCGGCCGCGTGGCGCGTGCGCGATTTGTCGCTAAAGGCTGCGCCATCAGCCAGGCGGCGTCTTCCATGCTGGCGGGAGCACTCGAAGGCAAAACGATTCCAGAGATTCAGCAGGTGATCGAGACGATGAAGGCGCTGATGCAGGGCAAAGCGCCTGATCCGTCGGTCGACCTTGGCGATCTTGAAGCGCTCTCCGGCGTGCGGAAGTTTCCCGTGCGCGTCAAGTGCGCGGCCTTGTCGTGGAACGTCGTCGAACAAGGCTTAGAGCAATATCAGATATCGCCCCGCAAGGGCGATATCTGATATTGAATGGAGAACCGGATGGCCATCACTGAACAGCAAGTCCTGGACGCGTTGAAGCCGATTGAGGATCCTGAATTGCATCTGGGGATCGTTGATCTGGGGCTGATTTATGAGATCGCCGTGAATCCCTCGCCGGAAGGGGATGAGGTGAAGCTCACAATGACGTTCACCTCGCCGTTTTGCCCCTACGGGCCGGCCCTGAAGAACCAAACGCACCAAGCGATCAGTGCGCTTCCCGGGGTGAAAAGCGGCCAAGTGGAGATCGTGTTCACCCCGCCCTGGGATCCGCGCACCATGGCCTCGGAGGAGTGCAGGATCGCCTTGGGGCTTGGGTGGGATGAAGAGCAGCCTGGCCCAGGAGAAGAGCTGGAAAGCCAGCGTTAGCATCCATCTCGTCGAGCATCCCCGCATCACCCCCTGCCAGCGAGTTTCGAGTGTAAACCTTTTCGACAGGATGGCGTCTCATTGGGTAGAAAAGGAGGGCGCTGCCATGAAGAGACTGCTGC
>JACQWM010000008.1 GCA_016209275.1 Candidatus Omnitrophota bacterium | reverse complement strand
TCGCCGGCGCCCTCGCCAATTCCCGTCAGAAGCAACCACCAACCAGCTAGTCAGCAAGACCGGAACGTTCGTCACCCGATGTTGCCTTTTCAATTCGTGATTGATAAATATGAAAATTATTATTGACAACCAGTCAATCAGATTGGTATAAGAAAGTATCCCCCGTTCCAACAACCAGGAGGGTTCCACAGGATGGTTTTATTCAACGGTGTGAAGAATTGCATGGTTCGATACGGTGGACTTCTCTTCGTATTACTCTCCGTTGGTTGTGCCCATCAGCTCGAAGTCAAGAACATGGGTCTCTACAAGCCCCAGTTTGTGAATTCACAGGGAGGGCATCTGAAGCTGGGGATTTCCGCCGCTCCCTCTACTCCTGAGGAAGAGCGATTGGTGATGGCAGTGGCAAATTCACTCAAGCGTGATGGGTTTAACGTGATCTACCCGTTCTATCCAAATGAAGCAAACGACAAAGTCCTTGATTATCACTTGAAGCTCACCACCGGTAGCCAATATAAAGGCAGTGGGTGGAACTTTCTCATCAATTGGCCGGGTTTTCTTGTCTGGGCCCCGGCATGGCATGGCTATAACTACCGAGTCATCTACTCCTTTGATGCTGATATTACCGACCTCAAAACCCACCAGTCGCTCCCTCGAATTTCTAGTCCTGTAGATTTGGATATTCGGCATGCCGATATGGGCCGGACCTGGACGGAAATCAGTTGGCTCGAATGGAGCGCCATCGCCTTCGTCGGTGGCATTATCTTTACCCGCTACGACCACGATATTACTCCGGATGTTGTCAACGCGACGGAATCCAAGATTGGTGATTATGTCGCAAGCAAAATTGCTGCCGCGTTGGTGTCGTCTGAGCAGAAAGTGTCTTACCGATGGCCGTTCCTGGCCGGACAGTCCTTGCGCCCTAGCTGAGTGCGCAGTGATGAGTCGGCGGCGGATTATCGTCGCGTGCGTTGTGGCAGGGTTCAGCGCTGGCTGCGCCTTCACGCCGCCGTATGTGGGGCAAGGACCGCACCTGCAAGTCCGGCGCGGCCATGCGATTCCTTTCCTGGATGTTCCCGCCGAAATCTTGGCGTTGCCCGGCAAGCTTATCCTCTGGAATGGGGCGTTTTGCAATCACCGGATCTCTCAGGCGACCGAAGCCAAGCTGATCAGCTATTTAAACGCCAAGACCCTCCCAGCATTCGAGCAGACTACGTATCGGCTGAATGAGTACGCTCCCTTCCAGGATTTGGGGGCGCTCATGCGGAACAAGCAGGTGGCGTGGCCGTATCGTTTGTTGCTTGGACTGCCGATTACCGTGGTTTACGACATCGTGCTTACCGGCCGGTTGTTTCCGTGGGGAGATTATTACAACCCCTACACCAACGTCGTCCACCTGTATTCGGATGATGCCGCCGTCGCGTTGCATGAAGCGGGGCACGCCTATGATTTTGCCGATTACCCGCTGAAAGGCACCTATGCCTTGCTCAGAATCCTACCGTTTCTCGATCTGTACCAGGAATGGATGGCCTCGGAGAATGCCGTGGCCTATTTGGTTGAACAGCAAGATCGGGAAGGCGAATTCCATGCGTATCGCACCTTGTGGCCTGCCTATGGGACGTATGGAGGAGCGTATCTGCCTCTACCGCTCGGCTCAATAGCCGGTGCCGGCGTCGGGCATATTGCCGGACGCTTCAAGGTCAAGGAGAGAAGGGAATATTACAAGCGGATGGATGCCGTGCTGGGAGCGCCAGAGGAAGGCCTACGACGGCTTCAATCCAGTCAGCAGCCTGCTACGAAGTCATCGAATGGGGCTACTCAATTGCTCGAGGAGTGGGAGTGAGCTTCGCGGTGAAGCGGCACGGCTGATACCCGCACGTGATAGCCGAGGATTGAGAGGACCTTCTGCAGGGTCGCCAGGTTGTCAAACTCGCCGTTTTCGAGCTTTGAGACCTGCTGCTGGGTGACGCCCAACCGTCGTGCCAGGGTGGTTTGGGACAGTTTCTGGCGGACGCGTTCATTGATGATGACGTTCGCCACCTTCAGCTTCTCTTCATCCAATTCCTGGAGCTCACGAAATGAAGGATGTCGCCGCTTCTCCTGGAGATGTTCCTCAACCGATTTCAGCCTGCGGGATGTTGCCATGGCGCTCTCTCCCGTTTCATCCGCTGTCCCCGAAATACGCATCCCTCCGCTGCCTGGCAATCGCCAGCTCTTGAGCCGGCAGTTTCTGGGTTTTCTTCTTCATGGCATGCACCAAGATAATCCGCTTACCTTCAAAGAAGTAGAACACTCGCATGTGACCCGCCGGGGTTTCAAAGCGCAGCTCGTAGAGGCGGTCCCCAAGCCTTTTGGCATGTGGTTGCGGCAAGCGGGGGCCGAACTCTTCCAACAAGCTGCGCTTGAAGAAAAACTTCCGTTGTGTCGCTGGGTCCAGCTCATTGATAAACTCCTCAACCGGCGATCGCCTGCCTTCAGTCTGGAAATAGTACGCGGTGTACTCAGCCACCTACCCTCTCTCCACTGGTAAGGATACAACTTTTTAGTTGTATCGTCAAGTGCCGCCTCCTACCATCTTCGCTCCAGCTAGGCAAAAACCGAAACCGCAAAACCGTACCGGTTCTCTTTTTTTTCGCGCTGTTGAATCGTCATCTTCATGGTGTTCCTCCCGTTCTCTGCTGGTCATGCCACGAGGCGTTGCGTATTTCCGTCGCCACCTGGCCGGCGGCGAGCGCAAACGACTCCAGCGCCGCTTCGGCCATCGAGTCGCGTTCCGTGGGCAGCGTCTCGTCGGTTTCAATTCGGTGGCGCCAGACCAGCTCTCCCTGGCCGGCGTCATACAGCGAGCAGACCATGACGGTTCGGCCCCAGGGCAGGCCCTTGCCTTCCTGCCATCCGAACATGCTCAGGAAATAGAGCGGCAGCAGAAACATCGAAAATTCCTGGTGCTGGCTGCCGAAGAAGTGCTGGAGGTCCGTCGTCAGGAGATAGTCCGCTCCGGCCGACCGCCCAAGCTGCTGGATCTGCGCTTGAGCTGGTGACGCCGTAGATTCCGTGGCGGGGTAGTAGTTCACGTCGGTAAACGCATTGGCGGCGCGCAGGTAGGCAGCCAGTTCTTGCGCCAGTTGAGCGCGCACGTTGCCGCCAAAGACATGGTCCCCGGTGTAGTAATCTCCGACCCGCCGGTTCCACAGCAGCAAAAACGTGGCGGGCGCGCGCTGTCCGGCGCGCTCGTTGGCGGGGCGGTGGTCCTCAAACGGCAGCACGGCCACGCGGTAGGGCAGCGGATCCTGATAATAGGCGGCGCGGGCTTCAATCGGCCACTGCGTGATCGCCAAGTGCGGTGTCTTGATCGCGCAGCCGGCCAGCGCCAGGCTGAGTAGCAGGACTCCGCCTAGGCGCCGTGGAGTGGCCGCTCGCCTCAGCAGTTTCATGCGCTCGCTCTGATTAAAACCGCGCGGTGATTCGCCCGCCTAATTCGTACGTATCGTTGGCCGGCTCGAAGCCGACGCCGATGACGGTCCCGGACAGCGTAAGAGGCGCGGCATTCGACTCCTCGATGTCCCAATAGCGCCAGAAGGCCTCGAACACCCAGTCAATCCGTTGGCCTGTCTTCTCCACGGCAAGGGATGTGCGGGTCCCGTATCCGCCCTCCTGGGTATTTTCAAGATCGTTCAAGGTGGAGACGGCGTCGCTGAGGTGGCTGATTTGCTTGCCGCTCCAGAAGAGATCGTATTCGCCTGAGACGCTGACGCTCCACCCACGCTGACCGGTCCAGCGCATCGCCAGCCCGAACGGGGAGTAATAGTAATTGGACTCGCGCTCATATCCTGCCGCGCCGGTCGTGCTGGTCCGTCCGCTCGTGTCGTCGTTGAGGTATCGGTAGCCGAACCCGCCGAAGGGTGTTAGTAGGACGCGGTCGTTTAGGGTCCAATCCCAGCCAGCCGTACCGCGTGTTTCGATGACAAAGTCGTCAATGTCGTCAATGCTGCCGCTCCCAGGCGAGGTGTAGTCTACACTCCCGTAGGCGAACCGGCCCTCCAATCCCAGCATAAGCGTGTTGTGATAGTGGTAATCCGCTGTTACGCCGTAGAAGACCCCGTCTTCCTCCATCACGCCGGGCTCCTCATAGTTGAAATAATAGACCTCCGGCCCAAGGTCGAAACTGTGCACGTCCGGTTGTTGCGCCATGGCCGGTCCGGCGGCCATCAGGCTGCAACAGAACCCCAGGATGACAACACGTTTCATTCACGCTCCTTCGGTTGTGCCGTTCCCGCTTCCGCGCCGCTAGCGCCCGTTGCTACGACGTTAAATCATGTTTTCTCATCTGTCAATATTATTTTTCATATAGTGAAAAATTATCTTGACAGCATCTTGGGCTGGGTGGTAGGGCTAGACGGAACGACCTGTGGACCCTTCTGCCCATATGGAGACCCTGATGCTGCGAGCTGCTTCGCCCGTTTCTCGACGAGCGTTGGCTGGACTGACGGCGGCGGCCGTCGTGGCCGGCCAGTTGGTGTTCCCGCCCCGCGCCGACGCGTCGCACCTGGGGTCGGCCACCGCCTCCGCCGGCAGCGCGCCCCCGCCGCAGATGAGCATCATCCAGAACTTCCAACCGGATCTCTTTACCGGCCGGGCAACCACGTCGGTCCCGATCGCCCTTCCGCCGGGGCGCAAAGGGCTGCAACCCAGCCTGGCGCTGGCCTACGCCTCCTCCAGCCGCAACGGATGGCTGGGTGTGGGGTGGAGCCTGGATGCCGGGTACATCGAGCGCAGCACCAAGAACGGCGTGCCCAAGTACGATGGTTCCGACGTCTTCTCCTTCGTGTTCCAGGGGGTGGCCTCCGACCTGGTGCAGATCCCCGACGGCACCTACCGGGCCAAGGATGAGGGGCTGTTCTTGCGCGTGGAGTCCAAGGGCACGAGCGGCTGGGAAGCGCGTGACAAATCCGGTACCCGCTACCTCTTCGGCCAAACCGCCGCGTCACAGATCGTCTCAACGGGGAAAGCCTTCCGGTGGGCGCTGGACAAGGTAAGTGATGTGCACGGGAATACGGTGACGTATAGCTATGCCACCGATCAAGGCCAGCTCTACCTCTCACAGATCCGCTACACGGGCCATGAGCCCACCGGCCTGGCCCCGTCCAACCAGGTGGATTTCACCCTGGAGGCCCGGCCGGATGCGGAGCTGAGCTACCGCAGCGGGTTTCCCATCACCACGGCCAAGCGCCTGAAGACCATCGAGGCCAAGGCGACGGTCAGCGGCGCTGTATCGCTGGCGCGCCGGTATCAACTCGCCTACACGGCCAGTGCCCGCACCGGCCGTTCGCTCCTGACGGGTTTTGTGCAGTTCGGCACCGATGGGACGACGAGCCTTCCTGCGACCGCGTTCACCTATGCCTCCACCACCGCGCCGGCATACCCCGTCACGACCGCCTCGGCCAACTTAAAATTTCTGCTCACCGGCGACGTGGACGGCAACGGCACCGCCGAATTCCTCAATTTCGACCCGGCGGCCGGGTCGTGGACCGTCTCCTGCGCCCAAAGCTGCCCAGGCCTGACGACCGGCGCGTGGCTCAGCGGCTTTGGCACGAGCCAGCACACCCCGCTGCTAGGCGACTGGAACGGCGACGGCAAAACCGACATCGCGGTCTTCAAGCTGGGCGCGTGGCAATTCGCCGTCTCCACCGGGACTAGCTTCCAAACCGGCACCCCGCCGGCGATTACCTTCGGCAGCGGCATGCCCTTTGAAGGGGACACCCCCTTCACCGGGGATTTCAACGGCGACGGTAAAACCGACATCGGCACGTATAAAGCCGGGCAATGGTCCATCGCCTTGGCTACGCCCACGGGGTTCGTCGCGCGCGACACCTTCATGCTCACCCTGGGCACGACCAACCACGAGCCGCTGGTCGGCGACTTCAATGGCGACGGCTTCACCGACATTGCGTTGTCGGACAATCAAGCCGGCCACGTGCAGGTGGCGTTTTCCAACGGCACGAGCTTCGTGCCGCAGACGACGAGCCTGGTGGGGTTCGGCCCGGGCCAGCCGCACACCTCCGCCGATCTGAGCGAGGACGACCGCTCGGACGTGCTCTACTACGACCGCGCCGCCGGCCGCATCCGACTCGCCGTCTCCACCGGGGCCGGCTTCACCGACCAAGGCACGCTCGCCCCCGTGTTTACGCAGACCTCCACCAGCGACGTGCTGCAGATCGGCGATTTCAACGGCGACGGGCTGATGGACTTCGCCGTCTTCAACACCACCAGCGGCAGCACCCAGTTGGCGCTCTCGCAGGGCGTGGCCTTGGATCTGCTGACGAATGTGGCCAACGGCCTCGGCGGCACGACCACCCTGGCGTATCAGCCCTCAACGCAGCTCTCGAACACCCGGCTGCCGTTTATCACGCAGGTGGTCAACGAGGTCACGATCGGCGACGGCCTGGGCCACACCTATCGCACGACCTACCAGTACGATGGCGGCGTGTATGACGCCCCCACCAAGGAATTCCGCGGATTTGCCGCCGCCACCGTCGTAGACGCGGAAAATAACACCACCCGCACGACGTTCCTGCAAGACGAGCACGAGAAAGGCCGGCCTGCCCAAAGCGAGTTCCGCGACGCCACCGGCACCCTGTGGACCAAGAGCCTCACGACCTGGTCATGCTCGGAAATGTATCCCGGCGTCCATTTCACCCGGCTGGATCAGACCGACAGCTTCACCTATGACGGTGATGCCACCTTCCGCCAGACCCGAAGCCGCTTCACCTATGACGCCTACGGCAACGTGACGCAGACCATTGAGGATGGGGACGTGGGTGTGACGGGGGATGAGCGCACCTCAACGAGCGCGTTCACTCTGAATCCCACCGCGTGGATCCTGAACCGCCCGGCCGTGGTCCAAACGCTGGATGCCGCCGGCGTCGTCATCGCGCAGCGCCGGTTCTATTACGACGGCGCGTCATCAACGGCGGCGCTGCCCACGCTCGGCGACCTCACCAGGGAAGAGGAGTGGCTCAACGCGCCCACGGAGCAATGGCTCGCCACGAGCCTGGCCTATGACGCCTACGGCAATGTCGCCGGCGTGACCGACGCGCTGGGCCGCACGACGGCCAACACCTATGATGCCGGCGGCACGTATCTCACGCGCATTCAAAACGCCCTTGGCCACTCGCGGCAGCTGGCCTACGACGCGCGCCTGGGGCAGGTCACCAGCTCCACCGACCAGAACAACCAGACCACCACCACCGAGTACGACGCCTTGGGCCGGGTCACGAACGTCATCGGCCCGCTCGATACCGCCGCGCTGCCGACGATGAGCTATGCGTACGATCTCTCCACCGTGCCGTCCAAGACCAGCGTCAGCACCCGCATCCAGTCCGGCCAGCCGGCGATGCTCACCGTTCACGCGTTTGCCGATGGCCTCGGCCGCACCATCCAGACCCGCGCTCCGGCGGAAGATCCGGCCAAGCAAGTCGTCACCGGGGCCGTCGAGCTCAACAGCCGCGGATTGGCCGTCAAGCAGTGGGTCTCGTATCTCTCGACCGCCTCAACCGCGTATGTGCCGATCGCTTCTGAGTCGTCGTTTTCCACCCTGGCGTTTGTTTCCTCCACCTATGACCCGCTGGGCCGCACCCTCACCGTCACCGAGCCGGACGGTTCGGTGTCCAGCACCAGCTACAGTGATTGGACCGTCACCGCCACGGATGCGCTCGGCCATCAGACCCGCCGCGCCTCCGACGCCTACGGCCGCCTGGTCACCGTCGAGGAGCTCAACCCGCCCAACACCTACACCACCCGCTACCAGTACGACGCCGCCAACCGCCTCACGCGGGTGACGGACCATGCCGGCAATGCCACCGTCATGGCCTATGACTCCCTCGGCCGCAAGCTCTCGATGGATGATCCGGATATGGGCCACTGGACTTACGGCTACGACGCCGTGGACAACCTCACCAACCAAACCGACGCCAGAGGAGTGGTCATCAACTTTGCCTACGACGCCCTCAACCGCCTCACCCAGAAGTCCTACACTATCCCTTCACCCTCGACCCTTGACCCTTCACCCCCCGTCACCTACGCCTACGACGACGCACAGCAGTCCTTCGCCACGGGCAAACTCACCAGCGTGGCCGACGGCTCCGGCTCCTCCCGCTTCATCTATGACCAGCTCGGCCGCCTGATCACCGAAACCAAAATCCTCGACGGCACCACCTACACCATCCAGCGCGCCTATGATCTCCCCGGCCGCTTAACAACGCTCACCTATCCGGACGGCGACACCGCCGCCTACACCTACAACGCCCAGGGCGGTATCGAAACCGTCATGCTGCACACAGCAGACAGCACACAGCAGACAGAAGTGATTCAGGACATTCAGTACAACGCTGCGGGGCAGGTCACAAAGATCCATTACGGCAACGGCACCGTCAGCGATTACACATACAATCCCCAGACGCTTCGTTTGTCTTCACTGGTCACTCGCCACTCGTCACTCGGCACTACCCTGCAGGATTTCTCGTACACGTTTGACGCCCTCGGCAACGTCACCGCCATCACCGACCGAGCCCACACCGGCACCCAGTCGTTCCAATACGACGCCCTCAACCGCCTCACCCGCGCCGTCGGCGCCTACGGCGTCTTGAATTACGCCTATGACCCGCTCGGCAACATGACCTCCAAAGAAGGCATGGGCATGACCTATGGCCTGCAGGGCGGAGCCAAGCCCCATGCCATCACCTCCACCTCCAATGGTTTAGCGCTGACCTACGACGCCAACGGCAACTTGCTCGTCAAAGATTTTACCCAGTCACCCAGTCACTCATTCACTCAGTCACTGTTCTCCTACGATGCCGACAACCGCCTCATCGAGGTCCAGACCGCACCGGAAGAGACGGCAACCCTCACCTTCCAGCCTGGCTGGAACTTCGTATCGCTCCCAGTGCTGCCCGACGATGCGCATATCAGCGCCGTCTTGCCGAACTTCTCCGCCGATTTCGAGCAGGTAGCCTGGTTCGACGCCGCCGTCGAGACACCGGACAACCAGCGCTTCCAGCATTTCGTCAACGACCCCGTCTTCAACGATTTCGACACCTTCGAATACGGCCAAGGCTACCAGGTCTACTGCAAGAACCCGCAAGGCGTCACCATCACCCTGCGCGGCAAACTCCCCATGCAGCCAACCAGCACCACGCTCCTCCCCGGCTGGCACCTTGTACCAGCACACAGCACACAGCCGACAGCACTCAGCACGATCTTCAGTTCGATTGACGCCGCGCAGATCCTAAAGTACGATGCGGCGCTCAGCTCTCTGACCCCCGCGACCGAAATTCAGCCCGGGGCAGCATACTTCGTCCAAGTCGCCACCGCGTCCACCTGGACCCCGCCCCTCCCCCGCGACCCCACCACCCGCTTCGTCTACGACGGCGACGGCGGCCGCGTCAAGCAAGTGACGGCCTCTGGCACCACCCGTTTCCTCGGAGAAAGCCTGGAGATCGCTCCAGATGGGCTACAGACCAAATACGTCTTTACCGGCAGCCAGCGCATCGCCGCCAAAGATTCCACCGGCACGCTGCGCTTCTACCACAGCGACCACCTCGGCAGCAGCAACCTCATAACCGATGGAGCAGGCCAGGTCGTCGAGCTAGCCGAGCACACCCCCTACGGCGCCCTCCACCGCCGCGAAGGCTCCGCCAACGTCCCCCAAAAATTCACCGGCCAACGCGCCGACGCTAGCACCGGCCTTTACTTCTACCACGCCCGCTACTACGATCCCACGCTGGGCCGCTTCACCCAACCTGACACGTTTGTGCAAGACCCCTCCGACCCTCAAACGCTGAATCGCTACGCCTACGTCCGCAACAACCCGATCAATTTTGTGGACCCGAGTGGACATTTCTTTTGGTTCATCGCCGCGGTTATTCACGCCATTGTAGAGTATGCCATTGCGCACGCCGCCCAACTCATTATCACAGCAGCCGCAGCGGTTGTCTCCGCCACCATCAGTGCCAATCAACGGGAGGAGAAATCCTCTCCCACTACTTCGCAGGCGTTCGTTTCCTCCTCTCGCTCAGCAGGGAAGTCGCCCGGGCAGACATGGAGCAACGTTGCCACCAATCCGGCGGTAGCTCAGGGTGCCAGCTTCATCGCTGGGTTTGTGCCCATCGCGGGGGAACTACAAGATGGCGTTGCCACCTTTGTAGGGGTGGACGTGTTTACGGGAGAACGGCTTCCCTTAGGATGGCGTCTCGCCAGTGGTGCCGCGCTCTTCATTCCATTCGTAGGCGCAGTACAGATTCGGCAGGGTGTACGTGCGCTTAACGAATTGGTTCCCAATGGGGCAAAATATATTTATGATGCAACTGTCAGGAGGTACCGGCACGTTACAAGTGGCCGATTTGTTGCAGGACGAAATCTGCCGTTTCCTGCGAACGAGGGTTTCAGAATTCGAAATCGAGGTACTTTAAAGCCAGGACAAATGATTGACAGATATGGATCGCCCCATGGTGGTTTCGCTAGTGATGTGGGTGCCTCTATTTCTTCTCGCGGATTGCCTCCTGGGTCGGAAGCATTGGAGTATCATAGGTATCGGGTAATGCACCCGCTTAATGTAGAGATGGGACCAGCTGCAGCAGTGCCAGAATTTGCCGCAACGGGAGGAGCTAAACAGTATCTCTTTGACCGACCAATTTCTGAGCTCGTAGACGAAGGCTATTTGAGGTAGCGATGAACCGTGCGGGTTACCAGGTGCTCATGACTGGCTTACGAGATACCCATGATGCGCCAAGAGATAGGGATATTTTTTACAGATGTCGGCTCTGCGATACCCTAATTCCCTCAGTACCTAAAGAGGTTGTTTGGTGTAAATGCAGGAATATTCTTATTGATATTGATTACTTTCGTCTAGCCGTAAAGGACAAGACGCAGTTTGAAGCTGTTCGAAAGTTGCCTCGAACGAAAAACTAGGAAAATAGGAAAACCGGAGGCGTCCCGGGAAAACCGGAGGCGTCCCGAATGGTAACGCCTAACCCCGTCCCCTGATGCCGCGGCTGCCGCGGGTCTTGGTGGATGGAGGCTGCTATCACGTGATCGCGCGCGGGAATAACCGCCAGTTCCTGTTCACCACAGACGAGGCCTTCTGGTACTTCTTGGATCTGTTGGCACGTGCGAAAGCACGCTATCCCGCCCGGCTGTACCACTACTGCCTCATGTCCAATCACCTCCACCTTCTCCTGGAAATTGAGCGGGGGGTGGCCTTGCCGAAGTTCATGCAGTTCATCCTCCAAGGGTATGGGCGGTGGTACCAAGCCCGGGTGGGCCACTCCGGCCATGTCTGGCAAGGCCGGTATAAGAGCCCCGTGGTGGCCCAGGAGAGCTATTATCTCGAAGCCGGTCGGTACATCGAACGCAATCCGCTGCGCGCCAAGCTGGTGACCAACCTGAGCGACTACTCCTGGTCCAGCTATCGCTACTATGCCGAGGGACTCGCCAATCCCCTCGTTGAGGACGATCCCTATTACAGCCAACTCGGACCAGATCCGCACCGCCGCCAAGCGGCGTACCGCGACTTCGTGCGGCTCGAATCCCCCTATGCGCCCCTACTCGATGCTGAGCTGGTCGAACGGCCTTTTTAGGCGGTACTATTTCGGACGCCTCCGTTTTTCTTGACAGCAAACACGCGCAAATCTACTATAGAGTCCGAAGGCCACCTCTATGAAAGACAAGCTCCTCACCATCCAGGAAGTCGCTGACTACCTCCGTCTCAACCGCTTCACGGTCTACCGCCTGGCGGAGCGCGGCAATCTCCCCGGCTTCAAAGTCACCGACCAGTGGCGGTTTAAGGTAGCGGAGGTCGAGCGCTGGCTTGAGGAACGCAAAAATCATAAGCAGTCAAGAAGATAACCATGGCATCCATGCGGTTTAAACGTACCGGGCGGTATGACGTTTCTGGGTTAGTCGAAGCGCAATTCGAACCGGGTTCCCATGGCCGCGTGCTCAGGAATGTGTTGGGAATTACACGCCAGTCAGAAATGGATACGCTGGAAGCGCAGCTCCTGGAGGAGGCGACCGACGCTCTCGTGAGAACGCATGATCGGCACCACCGGTTTACGGCTGCTGATCTCTGCCAAATGCACCGGGTATGGTTGGGACGTGTCTACGTCTGGGCAGGACACTACCGGAGCGTCAACCTCAGTAAGGGAGAGTTTCCTTTCGCGCCGGCGGAACGGATACCGAACTTGATGCGGCAATTTGAGCAGAAGCTGTTAGGGCGATACACGCCCTGCAGGTTCCGGACTCAAGCTCGGGTGGTCAAGGCGCTCGCTGTGGTCCACGTCGAATTAGTGTTGATCCACCCATTTCGGGACGGCAACGGTCGCGTGGCGCGGATCCTCGCGACGTTGATGGCGCTCCAGGCGGGACTGCCACTGTTGGATTTCAGTTCTGTCCAGGGGAGAACGCGCCAGGCGTATTTTTCGGCTGTGAAGGCGGGGTTAGATGAGAACTACCGACCGATGGAGCAGATCTTCAGTGAGATCGTTCGGAAGACGCGTGCGATTGGCCGGACTTCAAAACCCTCGACTTCTCGTTGAGGGCTTTGGCGATGGAAGGGGAAATTCGGCCGATCTCGATTGCGGCTGAACTGCCGACGTTGAGGATCAGTGCTTTTACATACTGTTCAGGATCGCGGAGGTAGGGGTTAGTATCGAACAAAGATTTGATCTTCATGGTGTTCCCTAGTATACCACAGACTCTACGCGTACGCTGAAACGAACTCAGTAGGGTGCCTGTTTTCATAGACGGCACCAGTTCTTGCCTTCAGTGCGTGTCCGCGCTGCCCCCTACTCGGAGTCCAAAAGACCGTTAATGAGCCTCGACGTGCGACGTCACACCATCCGACGATACCCCTTGAGGGCTTCAGCCGCTTGTGCCCTGGGGTTGCTCCTAAGTCTGACTGGATGCCAGGCCGCCAGGCACGTGGGTCACTCGGGGACTGACGCCCAGCCGCCGTCATGGAACATCTGCTTCTCTCCCCGGGGTGGATGTACGCAGCTCGTCGTTGACACCATCGCCTCAGCGAACTCCCAGGTGCTGGTGCAAGCCCACTCCTTTACCTCCGAACCCATCGCGCAGGCCCTGGTCGCAGCACGCCAACGCGGGGTCCGGGTGGAGGCCATACTAGATAAAAGCCAGCGGAGCGAAGACGACTCACGCGCCGCACTCTTGGCGCGCGCCGGCATCCCCGTGTCCATTGACGCAGCACATGCCATCGCCCACAATAAAGTCATGGTCATGGACGAGGACACCGTCGTGACCGGCTCCTTTAACTTCACGAACAGCGCCGAGGAGCGCAACGCCGAGAACCTGCTGGTGATCAAGGACAAGGCGCTGGCGTCAGCGTACCGTGAGAATTGGCGGAAGCATAGGGCGCATTCCCAACCGTTCGTACCATAGACCGAGTCTGCTCGTCTCCCTTAAGCCATCCCGATTCGCCGGGTCCCCCTAAGAACGCCTTTTGGTGTTTCCGAGAAAGTTATCCACAGCGAAGTCTCCCGCCCTTTCTTTAAATACCTTTCTTTCTTTATTTAAAAGGGGTGACATGCCTGTCATGCGCAGGGGTGACATCGTTGTCCGCTAAAGGTGACAGAGCGGTCCGATCACCCTGACAATTCGGCGCACATGA
>JACQWM010000007.1 GCA_016209275.1 Candidatus Omnitrophota bacterium | reverse complement strand
GTCAATTGAAAGCCTTCTCCGCCGTGTGCACGCACCTCAACTGCACCGTCCAGTATGATGACGAGGCCAGCGTCATCTGGTGCGCGTGCCATAACGGGAAGTTCGACCTCAACGGCCGGGTGATTTCCGGGCCGCCCCCTCGCCCGCTAGAAGCCTACCAGGTGAACGTCCGCGGCGACGAGGTCGTCGTCTCAAAATCGTCATAACCTCATGAGGCTCGCCGAGCGCTTGAGGGAGTTCTTCCGCCAGCGGTATCCGCTCGGGAGCCTGGCGGATGCCGCCGCGCACAAGACCGTCCCCGTGCACCGCCACAGCTTCTGGTACTACTGGGGCGGCTTGACACTCTTCCTGATCGCCATCCAGATCGCCAGCGGGGTCTTGCTGCTGCTCTATTACCGGCCCTCGGCTTCGGAAGCGTTTGAGTCGGTCCGCTTTCTGATGACGAAGGTGGAGTTCGGCTGGCTCGTCCGCTCGGTCCATGCCTGGGCGGCGAACCTCGTCATCTTCTGCGCATTCGTCCATTTGGCCAGCGTGTTTTTCCTCAAAGCCTACCGCCCGCCGCGCGAGCTGACGTGGGTGACCGGCGCGCTGCTGCTCTTTCTCCTGATGGGATTCGGGTTCACCGGCTACCTGCTGCCCTGGAACACGCTGGCGTTTTTCGCCACGAAGGTCGGAACGGAAATCGCCGGTGTTGTCCCGGTGCTTGGGCCGATCATGCAGATGTTCCTGCGCGGTGGGGGCGACGTCGGCGATGTGACGCTCACGCGTTTCTTTTGGCTGCATATCGCGATCCTGCCGATCGGCCTGCTTGGGTTGCTCGGCCTGCACTTGGCGATGATTCAGCTGCAGGGCATGAGCAAACCGCTGTCCGTGAAGGATGAGCGCGCGATACCTTTTTTCCCGAACTTCTTGCTGCGCGATCTCATCGGGTGGGTGCTGATGCTGGGCGCTGTGCTGGCCGTCAGCGTCTATTGGCCGGCAACACTTGGGCAGAAAGCCGATCCTTTTGCCGTCACCCCCGCCGGCATTGCGCCCGAGTGGTATTTTCTCTGGATGTTTCAGACGTTGAAACTCTTTCCGAGCCACGTCTTAGGTTTGGAGGGCGAGCTGGTGGCGGTGGGACTCACCGGCCTTGCAGGCGGCGCCTTGGTGTTGGTGCCGTGGCTTGACCGTCCAGCTCGAGCCGGGCGGTCATTCTGGCTCGTGCGGCTCATCGGGGTGGCAGGACTGCTGTATATCATGGGGATGACCTTCTACGCCCTGTGGATCGGACAGCACCATTAACATGCAATTACCAATTACCAATCACCAAACCATTTGGTCATTGGGTCGTTGGTGCATTGGTTATTGTTTGATAATTGGTGCTTGGAATTTCGTGGTGGAGGCGGCGGATTCCTGCGTGGAGTGCCATCAAAGTTTTGAGTCGGGAGCCGCGGCCCCCACGCAGGCCATGACCCACGACGTGCACCTCCAGCGCGGCCTCTCCTGCGCGGATTGCCATGGGGGCGATCCGACCGCGGCGGATCAGGCGGCTGCGATGGATGTTGCGAAGGGCTTCATCGGCCGCCCATCGCGAAGTGACATCCCGCAATTCTGCGCGCGCTGCCACGCGGATCCCTCCTACATGCGCAAGTACAATCCCAACCTGCCGACCGACCAGTACGCCAAGTATCTCACCAGCCAGCACGGCAAGAGAATCGCCCAGGGCGATCACGACGTGGCGGTCTGCACGAGCTGCCATGAGGCGCACGGGATCCGGTCCAAACAGGATCCGCTCTCGCCGGTGTTTCCGACGAATATCCCCGGCACCTGTGCGACGTGCCACACGGATGCCAACATCATGGAGCGCCACGGGCTGCCCGTCACGCAGCATTGGGAATACGCGCAGAGCGTGCATGGCCAAGCCCTGCTGCATCGCGGCGATCGCGGCGCGCCCCACTGCGCGTCCTGCCACGGCTCGCACGAGGCGGCCCGGCCCGGAGTGGTCGCCATCGGCAATGTCTGCGCCCAATGCCACAGCCTCACGCGCGATCTGTTTGCGAAGAGCGCGCATAAGGCGGCGCATGAGACGCTGGGGCTGCCCGAGTGCGAAGTCTGCCACGGGAATCACTTGATTCAGAAACCCACGGATGACCTGCTCGGCACCGGGCCCAAGGCGCTGTGCATCACGTGCCATGAGCCAGGCTCCAAAGGATTTGTCACCGCGCAGCGCATGCGCGATGCCATCGAGCGCCTGAAGTCGGAAGAAGTTGGTGCCACGGCCACCGTCAAGCGCGCCGCCGCGCTTGGCATGGATGTCAGCGACGCGGAATTCGGCCTGCAGGAGGCCTCGGCGAAACTGACCAAAGCCCGCACGTATGTCCATTCGTTCTCGTTCTCGACGATGGAGCCCATCGTGGAAGACGGCGTGCAGCACGCGCGCCAGGCCGACGCGCGCGGCCAGCAGGCCATTGCCGAGTTTCATTTCCGCCGCCAGGGGTTATGGATCTCGCTCCTCATCATTGGACTCTTGATCATCGGCCTGATCGTGTGGATTCGCGACCTTGAGCGGCCGCGCGGGCCCTCGTAAGCCCCGCGGCGTTTTCGCGCAACGCATGATGCCTCCATTCCGCAAGCCTCCCAGCCTCCTGCGCAATCCGATCAGCTTCATTGGCATCGCGATCACCCTGACGAGCACGGCGTTCGGGCTGCCGATGATGCTCATCGACATGTTCAGCCATCAGGCGCACCCGTATCTGGCCGTCCTGATCTATCTCGTGCTGCCGTTCGTGGCGATCGGCGGGGCGGTCCTGATCCTGCTCGGAGTGCTGTGGGAGCGCGCCAGCCGCCGGCGCCGGCCGGAGCACGTCGTGCCCCCGCTGCCGCGCATCGACTTAAACTACCCAAAGCATCAAGCGCTCGTCGCGGCGGCACTCATCGGCGTCATGGTGGCCATCGTGCTGCTGTCGGTGACCGGCTACCGCGCCTACCACTTCACGGAATCGGTGAAATTCTGCGGCCTCGTCTGCCACGACGTGATGAAGCCCGAGTACACGGCCTACCAGCACTCGCCGCACGCCCGTGTGGCGTGCACGCAGTGCCATGTGGGCCCCGGGGCGAGCTGGTTCGTCCGCTCAAAGATCAGCGGCGCGTATCAGGTGTATGCGGTCGCCACGAACCGGTACCCGCGCCCGATTGCAACACCCGTCAAGAGCCTTCGCCCGGCGCAGGAGACATGCGAGCAATGCCATTGGCCGGCGAAATTTTTCGGCGCCCAGCAGAAAACGCTCACGCGATATCTGGCCGATGAGCGCAACAGCCCGTGGCAGATCCAGATGCTGATCAAAGTCGGCGGCGGCGATCCCAAGACCGGGGCGACCGGCGGCATCCACTGGCATATGAACATCAACAACCAGATGGAGTACATCGCGTCGGATGAGAGCCGCGAGGTGATTCCCTGGGTGCGCGCCACGGATCATGAGGGGCGCTCCACCGAGTACATGTCGACGGAGCAGCCGCTGAGCCCGCAGCAGCGCGCGCAGGCCACGATCCGCCGGATGGATTGCGTGGATTGCCACAATCGCCCCTCGCACATCTATCGCCCGCCGGATCAGGCGGTGGATCAGGCGTTTGACGCGGGGCTGATGGATCGGCGCCTGCCGTATCTCAAGCGCGAAGCCATCCGCGCGCTGGTCGTCCCGTACGCCACGGAGCTCGAGGCGCGCGATAAGATCGCGCGGCACCTGCTGGCGTTTTATCAGCGCGAATACCCCGAGGTCTATCAAACGCAGCGGCCCGCCATTCAGGGGGCCGCGCAGGCCGCGCAGTCGCTCTACGCGCAGAACATCTTTCCGGAGATGAAAGCGGATTGGCGCGCGCATCCGAATCACATCGGCCACCTGAATTCCGACGGCTGCTTCCGCTGCCATGACGGGCTGCACCAAAGCCCTGAGGGCAAGGTCATCACCAAAAATTGCCAGGCCTGCCACACCATTCTCGCGCAGGGCGCTCCGGAGGAGATGGCGGGGGTGAAGCTGCAAGAGCAGCCCTTCCGCCACCCGGTCGACGTGGGGGTGGATGTGACGGAATACAAATGCAGCCAGTGCCACACCGGCACTTCCGGTGTGGACTAAGCGCTCGAGTCTGCGCTTCTGAGAATATGACGGCTGTCATATTTATGCGGCGCGAATTCAACTAGACTGCCTGGTAATGTCCAGGGGACGGCAGCTCGCAATCGGCGCAGCACTGGCGGTGACCGCACTCCTCGCCAGCCGCGCGGCGACGGCGGCGGCCGAGCCCTTGGAAGATAGCGCGTGTTTTTCCTGCCACGGCGATCCCGCCGCCGGGCGCTTCATCCATCCTGAAAAGTTTTCCGCCTCCATCCATGGCCATAATCACTGCACGAGCTGCCATGCCGATATCGCCGCCGTCCCGCACGACGTCCCTGTCAAGCCGGTCAATTGTAGCCAGTGCCATCAGTTGGAGGCCGAGGTGTACCGGCAGAGCGACCACGGCTTGGCCGTGCATCGCGGGGTGCAGGAGGCCGCGTCCTGCCGGGACTGCCACGGCAATCCGCATGAGCTGGTGAACGTGCGGGATCCCGCCTCGCCGGTTGAGCGCGCCAACATCCCCGCCACGTGCGCTCGGTGCCACAGCCAGACCAAGGAGATGGCGAAGTTTCATCTCAACCAAGCCGCGCCCATCGCCACCTATGAAGAAAGCGTGCACGGCCTCGCCTTGAAGCAGGGCGTGCCGACGGCGGCGGTGTGCACCGACTGCCACGGCTCCCATGATTTGCACAAAGCGACGAATGACGCCTCGAAACTCTTCTGGCAGCAGATTCCGCAGACCTGCGGCAAGTGCCATGAAAACATCAAGAACACCTACGCGCGCAGCGTCCACGGCACGGCCGTCGGAGCGGGGAAACGGGAGGCCCCGGTCTGCACCGACTGCCACGGCGAGCACACCATTGCCGCCGTCAAGCAGGCGACTTCGAAAGTCTACCCGTCCCATATCCCGGAAACCTGCGGCCAATGCCATGCGACGGAGCGCATCGTCACCAAGTACCAGCTGCCATCCCATGTGGTGGATACGTACATGGACAGCTTTCACGGCCTGGCCCTGCAGCTGGGCTCATTGCGGGCGGCCAACTGCGCGTCCTGCCACGGGGCGCATGACATCCTGCCGTCTGGCGATGAACGCTCCTCGGTGAATCCCAAGAACCTTGCGAAAACGTGCGGGGTGTGCCATCCCGGTGTCGGCGGCCTGGTCGCCAAGGGACAGATTCACTCCGGCACGCAGCCCGGCCTGGAGCATCGGGCCGTCAGCGTCGTGCGGAACATCTACTTCTGGCTCATTCTGCTGACGATCGGCGGCATGTTCCTCCACAACCTGCTCGACTTTGCGCGGAAATGCTCGCGCCATTACCAGATGAAGAAGGCCGCAGGCGGACGTCTCCGGATGACGCTCAATGAGCGGATCCAGCATGGCGTGCTGCTCGCGGCGTTTGCCACGCTGGCCTATACCGGCTTCGCGCTGAAGTTTCCGCAGGCATGGTGGGCGACACCGTTTGTGGGGCGCATCGACTGGCGCAGCCTCGGACATCGGGCCGCCGCGCTCATCTTTGTGGCACTCGCCCTGTATCATCTCTGGTTCATGTGCGCGACCGCGCGAGGCCGAAAGGAGTTGAAGGCCTTATGGCCCCGATGGCGCGATGCGATCGACCTCCTCTTGATGATGGGGTTTTATCTCGGCCTACGCCAGGACCGTCCGGCGGTGGGCCGCTACAGTTATGTGGAAAAAGCCGAATACTGGGCGCTGGTCTGGGGGTCGATCATCATGACGCTCACCGGGGCCTTCCTGACGTGGCAAGACTGGACGCTGCGCGTCTTGCCAAAATGGTTTTTTGATGTGATGACGGCCATTCATTACTACGAGGCGATCCTGGCGTGTTTGGCGATTGTGATCTGGCACATGTATTTCGTGATGTTCGATCCGGATGAGTATCCGATGAAGTGGACCTGGGTGACCGGACAATCCTCCGAAGCAGATCAACGCCATCGAAAGCCCGATGATGAACCGCCGAATTGAGTTTGCCCCATCGCCCTGCTGCTGATGGGCGTGCTGACGTTCTTGGCTGTCTGCCGCTTTCTGCCGATTTTTCCCGAGCCGCATGGCGCGGAGATGTAGTATGATAACACCCTGCTTCCGAGGACAACTCGAAGCGTCACCATGACGACTCGCACCCCATTGCATCGGCTCACGAAGACGCTTGGATCACTGACGGTCGCCGTGCCGCTCATTATCGCCATTGCGATAGTGCTGGCGTGGGGCACGATCTATGAAGCGAGATTCGGCACCGCGTCGGTCCAACAGTTCATTTACCGCTCCTGGTGGTTTCAGCTGCTGCTGGGGTTTCTCGCGGTGAATCTTGCCATCGTCGCAGCTTCGCGCTATCCGTGGAAGAAGCATCACGCGCCGTTTGTCCTCGCCCATCTGGGCATCATTTGCATTTTGCTGGGCGGGGTGCTCGGCGGCCGCTTCGGCGTTGACGGGCAAATGATCATTCCGGAAGGGCAGGCCGAGCAGGTCATCGAGTCGCAGAGCAACGTCATCGTGGTGCACGTGCCCGACGAAGCCTCGGCCCGCCCGCCGGATGCGCACGGGCACGCGCAGGCCGACTCGCCGACGGCCGGCGCGCATCAGATCATTCCCACCTCGTTTGAAACGCAGGCATGGGTGCAGGAGCCCAACGCTACGTTCATGGTGTCCCTGTCCGGCCGGACGATCCAGCTGACCGTGGATCGGTTTTATCCCGACGTCATCACGACGGAGACCGTGACCGATGACGGCGCCGACGACCATCCCGCGGTGCAGGTGCGGATCAGCCATCACGAGCAGCAGGATGAGTTCTGGCTGCTCGCGCGGGATGCCGAGCGGTTCGGCACGGGGTGGGGCGAAGCGCATGTCCTGTTTCTGGAGGCGGAGACCGACGCGCAACTGAAGCGGTTGACCGGCGAAGCGACGGAGACCGCACTGCCGCGCGGGATGCTGTCCGTCACGGTGCCTGGGTTGTCACGGCCGCAGCAGATGCCGGTTCCGGCCGAGCGGAATCTCGCGGTGAACGTTCCCGGCACGCCGTATTCGGTCACCTTCAAAGATTATTTCCCGGATTTCGCCATCACTGAGGAGGGGGTCATCTCGCGCTCCGAGACGCCGAACAATCCGGCGATCTCCTTTATACTCAGCGGGCCCGAAGGCACCGACGCCTATTTGCTGTTCGCGCTGCATCCGGATTTTCAGTCGATGCATGGCTTCAAGCACGCGATTCCAGCGCAGGTCAGCTATACCCATGCGGCCGGCGACATGCTGCCGCCGAACGCGATCGCGATCCTCCGGACGCCATCAAAAGGATTGATGGCGGTCCTGACCGGCAGCGACCAGCAGCGCCAGGTGATCAAGCCGCTGGCGCTGAACACCGACTACACGCAGGCGCCGCTCGGCTATACCTTCCGGCTGCTGGCGTCCTACCCGCGGGCTCGCCTGACGGAAACCATCTCCAACCGCAGCAATGAGATTCATGCTGAAGCGATCCACGTCATCGGCACGGAGGGATCGAGCAAGGATGAGGCGTGGGTGTTGTTGCGTAATAGCGCCGAACTCCAGTTGGACAAGGGGCGGGTGGTGGTGGAGTTCCGACCGGATCAGCGCAAACTGCCGGTGACGATCAAGCTGTTGGATTTTCGCAAGATCACCTATCCTGGCACCTCAATGGCCTCCGGATTCGAGGCGGATGTGCAGCTCTCTGATCCTGAGCGCGGCGTGATCCTCATGAAAAAAATCAGCATGAATAACCCGCTGCGCTACCGCGGCTACCATTTTTATCAATCCAGCTACATTGACGGCCCCACGCAGACCACCGTGCTGTCGGTGCGCAACGATCCCGGCACGCCGCTGGTCTACGCCGGATTCCTCGTGGTCGTTGCCGGCATGGTGAGCATGTTTATTCTCCGTCGGAAGGCCCCGGTGATCAGCGGCAAGGCCGGTCGCCGTCGTCGAGCATAAGGAGTTTTCCATGAGACGAGTTGTCAAGATCATGCTCTGCGCCGCGGGATTCGCCGGCCTGGCCGCGTTCGGGCAGGGCTGGGCGCAGACATCCGGCGTGCCGAAGACGGCCCTGAACGCGCTGCGGCGCATCGCGGTTCAGCATAACGGTCGGGTCAAGCCGCTGGATAGCTTCGCGCGCGAAACCCTGCAGCAGATCACAGGCAATCCGCGCTTCCAACAGCAGGATCCGGTCGAGACCATCCTGTTGATGATGGCCGATTCCGAGCCATGGCAGGCCAAGGCGCTGGTGTCGGTTCCGTTCGGTCCTCTGCGGGAGCCGCTGGGGATGGACCGCCACGCCAAGGCGATCTCGTATAACGATCTGGTGGCGTCGCGCAAACTGATGCGGATGCTGCCGGCCATCTCGCAGAAGCAGCAGCGCAGCGAGAAATTGACGATCCAAGAGGAAGAGACGATGGACGTCTTCGGGCGGTTCGTCGCCGTCAGCGGCGTGTTCGAGCAGAAGCTGCATCTTGCACCTCCGCCGGCGGCATCGCTTGATGTGGAGTGGCGCGCCCCCCAGCAGCTCGAAGGCTATCCCGAGCCGCAGGCGGAGGCCATTCGCGCATCATGGACCACTGTGTTGGGGGCGATCCGCGCCGGGCGGCAGGAGACGATCATCACCGCAGCCCAGCAGGCGGCCGCGGCGCTGCAGCAAGCCAATCCTGCGGCCTACCCGGCGGCGTGGCGGCTGACGCTTGAGGTATTCTACAATCACGCCCAGCCGTTTCATCTCGCCCAGCTGTTGTACCTGATGGCGTTCGTGCTGCTTGCGCGCGTCATCGCCTCGGAGCGTCGGAAGCGCTCGGCGCGGATCGGCTTGATCATGTATGCGGCGGCCATGCTGCTGCATGGCGCTGGCATTGCGATGCGCGTGATCCTGGGCGGGCGGCCGCCGGTCTCCAACTTCTATGAGACGATGCTGTGGCTGCCCTTCGTCCTCGTGGTGACCGCCTTCATCTTTGAACGCATCTACCGGGCGAATCTGTTTGCGTTGGCCGCATCGATCCTGGCGGCGGCGACACTGATGCTCGCCGACTTCGTGCCGCTGGACTCCAGCATCTCGCCGGTGGTGGCGGTGCTGCACAGCAACTTGTGGCTCACGATTCATGTCTTGACGATTGTCGGCAGCTACGGCGCCCTTGCCCTGGCCGTAGGCCTAGCTCACATCTATGCGTGGTTGTCGCTCAGCCGAAAACGCGCGCGCAGCGAGATCTTTGCCAAGCTGGATCTGTTTTTGTATCGGTCGCTGCAAGTCGGCGTGGTGACGCTGGCGGCCGGCATCATGCTGGGCGCGGTCTGGGCGAACGCCTCCTGGGGCCGGTACTGGGGCTGGGATCCCAAGGAAACCTGGGCGCTGATTACGCTGTTGTGGTATGTCGCGGTGCTGCATGGCCGCATGGCCGGCTGGCTGCACGGCATTTGGGTGGCCCTGGCCACCATCACGGGATTTTTTCTCCTCCTGATGACGTATTACGGTGTGAGCTTCTACCTCGTCGGCCTGCACAGCTACGCCGGCGGTCATGCCAAACCCCTGCCGCTGCTGTTGATCATCTATATGGCCGCTGAAGTCGCCTTTCTGGCACTGGTAGGCGCTGCGGCCACGCGCCGCCGCACTTCCTGATCTTCATCATAGAAGCCTGTGGCGTTCCGGCTATACTTTTGGGTTACCCCCATGCGCGAAACCACGGTCGTCGACGCTGAAATCCAGCATCTTGAGTCGCAGCTAGCCCGCCTGGCCCAGGGCGCGCTGGATCCTGAGCTGTTCAAGAAGCTGCGCCTGCAATACGGCGTCTACAGCATGCGGCGCGCGCCCGACAGCTACATGATTCGGGTGCGCGTGCCGCTGGGTATCATCACCCCGGAGCAGCTTGAGGCCCTTGCCACCGCGTGCGAGCAGTTCACCCCGGCCCGCCAGGTCCATGTGACTACGCGCCAGGATGCGCAGCTCTACGGGGTTGAACGCGGCGCCGTGCCGGCCTTCCTGCGCGGGCTATCCGCCGCGGGGTTGACGACGCGCGAGGCCAGCGGCAACGTCGTGCGAAATATCACGCTCTGCCCGTGGGCCGGGGTCTCGCGCGAGGAGCCGTTTGACGTGACTCCGTATGCCCAGGCGATCAGCGACTATCTGCTGCGCAATCCGCTCACGCAGATCCTGCCGCGCAAGGTGAAAATCGCGTTTGAAGGCTGCCCGACGGATCATGCCCGCACACAAATCCACGATCTGGGCATTGTGGCGGCGGTGCAGGACGGCCGCCGAGGGTTTCGCATCTACGCCGGCGGGGGGCTCGGCCCGGCACCCGCAGCGGCGAAGCTGCTGGAGCCATGGACCGAGGCCGAGTTGCTGCTGCCGACGATCGAGGCGGTCCTGCGCGTCTTTGAGCGGCACGGGGAGCGGCGCAACCGCGCCCGCGCCCGCCTCAAATTCCTCATCGAGCAACTCGGATGGGAAGAGTTCCGGCAGCGCGTCATGGCGGAGCGTCCCGCCGTGTGGGCTACCCAGTCCGGCTACGCGCTCAGCGCGCTGCATCTTCGCGACGACGCCTCGCCGCCAGTGCGAGCATGCCTCTCAAGCACGCATCCGGCTCCGGAAGGCTTTGCTCGATGGAGCACCACGAACATTGTTCCCCAGAAACAGCCGCGTTTGGTGAGCGTCATCGTGCGCGCGCCGTGCGGCGATCTCTCCTCAGCACAGCTTCGCGGGCTGGCGGACGTGGCGCGCAGGTATGCCGGCGGGGCGAGGCTCATGAACACCCAGAACGTGCTGCTGCGGTTCGTGCCGTATGCCGCGTTGCCGGCCGTGTATGAAGAGTTGGAGCGCTTGGGTCTTGCCGAAGCCGGGGCAGACCGGCTGGCGGATGTCACCCGCTGCCCAGGGGCGGATAGCTGCTTATCCGCTATCACCCATCCGCGCGGATTCGCCGAAGCGGTGGACGCGCTGTGCCGCAACGGGCTCTCAGCCTGGGCGGATGCGCCGATCTCGATCAAGATCTCCGGCTGCCCCAACGCCTGCGGCCAGCATCATATCGCGGACATCGGAGGCTTTGGGGTCGCGGTCAAGGTGGGCGAGCGGCATGTCCCGTGCTACCAGCTGCTCGTCGGCGGCGGCACCGCAGAGGAATCGACGCAATTTGGCCGTCGGCTGCTGCGGGTTCCGGCTCAACGAGTGCCGGAGGCCGTCAAACGGATCGTCATGTTCTATGGCGAGCAGAAGCAGCCTGATGAACCATTCGCCTCGTTCATCGCCAGGATCGGCCTTGACCCCCTGAAATTCCTTCTGCAGGATCTCGCCGAGCTCAATGGTGCTGCGCAGACGCCTGAGCTGTTCGTCGATCTGGGTGAGACCGAACCCTTTGCCCCCGCCGCCGGCAAAGGGGAGTGCGCGGAGTAATCCTTCCTCAGTAAACCCCGCCCACAATAATAACCGTGGGGCGGGGTAAACCTTTTCGCCCGTCCGGCGTCTTACTCAATAGAACAAGGAGGGCACCATGATGAAGAGACGGCTGCTGGGCATTGTCGTGGCAGGACTCTTGGGTTGCTCCGCGCAGGCATTCGCCGAACCGCCTAGCAAAGATCGCGTTGAAAACCGCGCCGATCGTCGGGAGAACCGCCAGGATCGCCGAGAAGATGTGAAGGACCGGCGAGAAGATGTGAAGGATCGGCGCGAGGATATCCGCGATCGCCGGGAAGATGTCCGTGACCACCGAGAAGACGTGCGGGATCGGCGCGAAGATATCAAAGATCGTCCGGGTCCTGATCCTGCCAAGCTCCAACACTTGCGCGAACTCAAGGAAAAGAATCCTGAAGCCTACAAAGAAGCTATCCAGCAGCATCGCGGACAACTGAAGGAACGTCTGGAGCAGTTAAAGCAGAAGAATCCTGAGGCGTTTGAGCGCGTCAAGGACAAGCTCCAAGCGCAGCGCCGCGAGCGCCTCCAGCATCTGAAGGAGGCCAACCCTGAGAAATTCCGCGAAGTGATGCAGCACCGGCTGCAATACATGAAGGAGCATAACCCGGGGCGATTCGAGCAGTTTATGCAGAATCATCCGCGCATCCAGGAGCACTTCGCCGATCGCATGGAAGCCCGTCAAGACCGCCGAGAGGATCGCCAGGATCGGCGAGAGGATCGCCAGGATTGGCGCGAAGATATCCGCGATCGCCGCGAGGATGTGCGGGATCGCCGAGAAGACGTCAAGGATCATCGAGAGGACATCCGCGATCGCCGCGAAGATCGGTGGGATGCCAGGCATGACGGCGGACCGCGGGATCGGCTCGAGGATATCAAGGATCGGCGTGAGGATATTCGCGACCGCCGGGAGGACGTGCGCGATCATCGAGAAGACGTGAAGGATCGCCGCGAAGATCGGCATGACCGACGGGAGGATGTCCGCGACCATCGGGAGGATGTCCGTGACCGGCGTGAAGATCACCGAGAGCGCAAGCGTGAACAGGGCGGGCCAGGCCCGGGACATGATCGGGGTGTGCGCGATCATGGCCAAGGAGAGGGACGCGGTGGTGTCGGCCAGGGCGGCGAGCATCGCCGATTTGGTCCTGGAGAGCATGGCGGGGCGAATCGCCCGCAGGGCGGACCAGGCGGCGGGCCTGGACAGCGCATGGGTGGCGGTCCAGCAGGCGGTGGGTCTCGCGGGGGAGCCATGGGTGGCGGCTCGAAGGCCGGCGGTAGTGGGCCCCGTGGCGGTGCCGGTGGCGGGGCTAAAGGTGGCGGCGGTGGCGGCGGACGGCGTCGGTGAAAAAACTATGTTATACTACTGCGAGCGATGGGCCAATCCGATGCGGAGATTATCACCGCTGTCCTGCGCGGAGAGGTGGATCGGTATGCCGAGCTGGTGGATCGCTACCAGGGCCCCGCGTTTCGCTTGGCACTTAGCCTGCTCGGCCATCATGAGGATGCGAAAGACGCCTCGCAAGAAGCCTTTGTCAACGCCTACCGTTCGCTTCGCCGATTCCGCGGGAACGCCAAGTTCTCCACATGGCTCTACCGCATCGTGGTTAACGAGTGCAAGGATGAGGTTCGCCGGCGCATGCGCGCTCCGGCGGCGGCCGCCGTCGTGGGTGAAGCTGATCCTGATGATCCTGACAGCTCGTGGTTCATCGACGTGGGGGATCCTGCAGCCGATCCCAGCGACCGCGCCGCGAATCGCGAATTGGGGCGCCGGCTCGCCCAGGCGATTGGGAGGCTGCCCATGAAACAGAAAACCGCGTTTGCGCTGCATCATCTGCAGGGGTTACCACTGATGGAGGTTGCCGGCGTGATGGATTGTCGCGTCGGAACGGTCAAGGCGCACATCTTTCGGGCTGCCGCGTCGCTGCGCAAGCAGCTGACCCCGTGGCTGAATGAGGAGGGACTGTAAATGGAGTTCGCTTCGTGGCTGGCGGCGTGGCTCAAGCGCCATCCGCTGAAGGAGCCCGACGGATATGAGCGGATCCGCTACACCGATGAGGTGATGGCGCGCGTTCGACGCCTTGCCCATCCCGTGCCGGTCCCGGCGCGGGCGGCCTGGCCCTGGCCGAGGGTGGCGGTGGCGTTCGCGGCCGCGGCGGCAAGCCTCGTCCTCGCCTTCGGCGCGCTCCGGCATCATGCGGCTGGGCCGGCGGCCACACCCATGGTGCTGGCCGAGCGCCAAGATGATGACGCGACGTGGCTTGAGCAAACCATGCAATTACTGAATGAGCTCGATGAGCAGATTGATGAGTCATCCGACAGCGCTTCGGGCGAGGAGTGGATCGACGACTTGGAATTGCTGGACGATTCGGACTTTGCGGCGAGCTCCTAACCCATGATGCCCCGCCGAGGTTTCGCGAGTGTTACCGCCATCGGGCTGGCCGGGCTGCTGGCCGCCGGCGCAATGGCCGCGGAGCAAGACGCGCCGTCTTCCTTCAGCGTTGAAGACGGGATGAGTGTGACCCTGGACTACACGCTGACGGCGGATGGGAAAACCGTGGAGTCCACGAGCGGCCAAGGGCCGCTGCAATACGTCCACGGCCGCGGCCAGATCATCGCAGCGCTTGAGCGAGCGCTGGCCGGTTTGCATGCCGGCGATGAGAAAGAGGTGACCATTTCGCCGGAGCAGGGCTACGGCCAATATAATCCGTCGCTGGTGATGGAAGTGGAGAAGCGCGATCTTCCGGTTGGACTCCAACCGAAACCCGGGCTCGTCTTCCGCTATGCTGATGAGCAGGGCCGCAGCATCCGAGCCACCGTCAAACAGATCAAGAAAACCACCGTCATCTTGGATGGGAATCATCCGCTGTCAGGCAAGACGTTGAATTTTAAGATCAAGATCGTCGGTATCGAGCCCGCACCCCCACCCGCTGCCTGACCCGTGTTGACGAGCCGGTATAAATCGTTCTTCAATCGCGCCATTGAGCCGCTGGCGCGCGCGCTCGCTGCCACCGGCATTTCGCCCAATGCCCTCACCCTTGCGACACCACTGCTGAGCCTGATCGTGTGCTGGTGGTTTCTCCGCACGCGGGCGATTCTCCCGTTTTGCGTGATGATCACGGCCGTCGCCTGCCTCGACTGGGTGGATGGGGCGGTGGCGCGCCTCAGCGGGCGGGCCAGCCGCTTCGGCGGCTACCTCGACGCCATGGTGGATCGCTACGTGGACGTGATCATCAGCGTCACCATTGCCATCGCCAGCGGCTATTGGCTGTGGTCGATGCTCAGCGTATCCGGATCGCTGCTGGTCAGCTATTCAAAAGCCCGAGCCGCGATGGAAGCGCCGATGAGCAACCTGGAATGGCCGGATCTGATGGAGCGCAGCGAGCGGGGGATCGTGCTCTTACTTGGGCTGTTGGCGTGGGAGCTCTTGCCGTGGCGTCCGTTCGGTCACGATGGGCTCTGGTGGGCCCTGGTACTCTTGGCGGGGCTGACGCATCTGACCGTCCTGCAACGCATCCTCCGCGCCCGGGGCCTCATTCGCCGGCGCGGCTGATGGCGAGTCGCGGTAGCGCTCCAGCGGCTGATTGACCAGGTCAAAGAGGCGTGCGGGAATCACAAACACCTCAGGGCGGCCGGCGACCTTCGCGTACCGTTTCGATGGGAGCGGAGTCGGATTGCCGAACTGCAGGGTGCTCGCGAGGCCGTTGGCCGAGACGGTGATCCGGCCGACCGCAGGAGCCAATCCCATCGCGGCCAAATCCAGCGGATGCTCAGGCGTTGGGGCCAGGACGCGAGAGGCCATCAGCGGCCCGAAGAGATAGACGATGCGCGTGATGAGATTCGCGTTGGCGCGCAGATGCTGCGGCGCGATGACCCATGAGCCGCCGTCTTTGATGAGGGCGATCTTGACCTGGGGTGTTTCAATCGCCAGCTGCGTGATGGTTTCAGCGGGCAGATCCAGGATCTGCCGAGGACGCTCTTCCTGCCATTCCTTGGACGGCTGGCGGATATCGTAAGCGACATACGCCCCCACCACGACCGTTGCCACCAAGAGCGCAAGCGTTGTCTTCCACCGCATGTGACTCGTTACTGACGTCTTTGGAACCACACCCCAACGCCGAGCAGCCCGCAGAGGAGAGGCATGGTCAGCACGCTGGCCCATGAGAGGCCGAGCAATTGCGGTTCGGTCAGATGCAATTTCAGGGCTTCCAGCGGCTTCGGCCCGATGCCGATGAACTGTTCCTGCTGCATGAGCCAGAAGATCGCGCCCATGAAGAAGTCTTTGTTGCCCACGTTGCCCAGCTGCGCATTCATGATGAAATCCGAGTCGCCGACGGCGACGAGGCGCGTGCGGGACTGGCCGACCGCGCGCTCGCTGGCGACGGCAATCGACACCGGGCCTTTGAGGTCTGTGTTCTCATTGAAGACGAAGGTGTCGCTGGTCAGGTCGGTTTCTCCCCATCCGGCTTCGGAGGTGGACGCCAGCGGGGTGACGGTCAGCTCCTTGGGAGGATCCGCGGCCGGGCGGATCGAGCGGGCCAGGGGAAAGATGGTCATCACCGTTTGCATCCGATCCACGATGGGGTGCTCGGTGTAATGGGTGACGAAGAGATTCGCCGCGGACACAAACGGCAATTTCAAGGAGGGATCGACGACGATGGTGTCGTCCTCGGTGATCCCCCACGAGGCCAGCAGTGCCGCCATCCCCGTCTCGTGCTGAGGATCAAGCAGGGCCAGCAGCCGGCCGCCGCCATCGAGATACGTGCGCAGGAGGGCGAGTTCAGCGTCCGCGAACCGATGCGTCGGGCCGGCGATGATGATCAACCGCACATCGTCCGGAATCGCCGTGCGCTCAAGCAGGGTCACGGCCTCCACGGCGATGTTCTGCTGCTCCAGCGTCTGTTTGGCGTCGGAGAGCCCGCCGCGGTCGGCCGCCTCAATGGATTTCTCGCCGTGGCCGGTGATGATCCACGCCGTCGGAGCGCTCTCGTGGGCCAGCGAGATGATGGCTGAGGTGAAGGCGTCCTCCGCGTTGAAGATTTTGGCCTCGTGATGAAGGTCAGCCAGGTCCGTGTCCGCAAGGTGCTTATGGCGCGAGCCGTATTCGAAGACGACGACGTTGGCTTTTTCAATGTGGAATTTCTCAACCAATTGGGTGGCTTTGGCCACGTCCTGCTCCTGATCCACGAAGACCGCGGTGATATTTGGGCTCGCCGCCTCGTAGGCCTTCAGGAGATCGCGGATGAGCTCATACAGCGGGTGGCTGGGTTCGAAAAAGACCGTGACCCGCACCGGAGCCGCAAGCGCCTTGAGCGTTTGCCGCGTCTTATCGGAGAGCTGGGTGATTTTGGCCCGGGTGAGGTCCCACCGGGCGTACCGGCGGCTCGCGAGCGAGTTGACCAGGATAAAGAGGAAGGCGAGGAGGATGAGCACGACCGCGAAATTCGCCGACACAAGAATCCTACGCCACAGTTTTTGCATGTATGGCTATCTGCTATCTGCTATGTGCTGTCTGTTCATGATCGCCATCTCGGGTTGCTGATGACGCGGCCCGTCAGAAACAGCGCGATCGAGGCGATGCTGGCGTAGAGCACGATCGGCCGCGTGTCGATGAGGCCCTTCGAAAAGCCATGCAGCTGCTCCAGCAGCGAGAAGTATTGGATCATCTTGCTGCCTTCGGGATCCTGCACAAACACATCCAAGATGCCGATGGAGAAGAGCAGCAGGATCGCGACGAACGATAGCACGGCGGCAATGACCTGATTGCGCGTCAAGCTCGAGGCCAGAACGCCGACGGCAATGAGCACGCCGCCCATCAGCCACGTGCCAAGGTACCCCGTGAGCACCGGGCCCCAGTCAAACGGCAGAAATCGCCGCAAGACCAGGAAGAACACCGCGGTGGATGCCCAGAGCGCGATGTAGTTCAGCCACGCCCCCAGGAACTTGGCCAGCACGACCTGGGTTTCCGTCACCGGAGCGGTCAGCAGCGCTTCGATGGTGCCGCTGCGCGTTTCTTCGCTGAACGCGCGCATGGTCAGCAGCGAGGGAATGATGAGCCCCATGAACCAGAAGTACACCGTGCCGCCGAAGAACAGCTGCGTGATCGTCGTGACCGTCGGATCAAATCGCGGGTCGACAAGGACGGCCAACAGAATCGTGAACACGACACCTTGCAAGAGTAGAAACAGTCCGCTGACCGCGTAGGCGATCGGCGAATACCAAAAGGCTTTCAGTTCGCGAAGGGTCAAGGTCCAGAGCGTGGTCATGTTTTTAGCGAGTGAGTGAGTAAGTCAGGGGGGAGTCTGAGGGTTCCGCTTCCTTGGTGGTGAGGTGGATGAAGACATCTTCGAGCGAGATCTGCGTTTGCGCGAGTTCTTGCAGCGTCCACTGGCGCGCCACCGCGAGGTGAAAGATGGCCTCACGGACGTCAACGCCGGGTGAGGGTTCCACTTCGAAGGCGGCGGATCCGTTCGCCGGGCCTTTGGGCATGACCCGTGCCACGCCGGGCAGCTGCTTCAAGGCGGTTTCGATATCGCCGGCGTTGCCGCGCAGTTGGACGCGGATCATGGGGTTGCCCTGCAGGCGCTGGCGAAGCGACGCCGGGGTATCAACGGCGATGATGCGTCCCTGATGGATGATCGCGACCCGCTGGCAGGTCATCTCCACCTCCGGCAGGATATGCGTGGAGAGCAAGACGGTGGCGGAGCGTCCGAGGGTCGTAATGAGTTCTCGAGTTTGGCGGATTTGGTGGGGGTCCAGCCCAACGGTGGGCTCATCCAGAATCAAGATTTTCGGTTGCGCTAAGAGGCAATCCGCTAAGGCAACCCGTTGGCGGTAGCCTTTGGAGAGCCGGCCGATGAGCCGCCGACGCATATCCACGATATCGCATTGCGCCATCGCGGCCTCAAGCCGCGATCGCCGCGCGGTCTTCGGCACGCCTTTGATGGCGGCGCGATACGAAAGGTACTCTTCAACCCGCAGCTCATGGTAGAGGGCCACGTTTTCCGGCAGGTAGCCGATGAGCCGGCGGACCTCCAGCGGATGGGCCGTCACATCAAGCCCATCGATGCGGACCGTGCCGGCGGTCGGCGCGATGATGCCGGTCAGGATGCGCAGTGTGGTGGTTTTGCCCGCACCGTTAGGTCCTAAGAACCCCATGATCTCGCCGGGGTGGACGCTAAAGGAGATGCCGGAGAGCGCAGTGACGTTGTCGTAGCGCTTCGTGAGGTTGGCGACTTCAATGGGAAGCGTCATAAGGCGATATCAGATATGAAATGGCCATTTCATATCTGATATCGCTCTATTCTTTCAACCAGCTCGTCGCTTGTCAAGAGGCACGAGTTAGAGTAGCATGGTTTTATGCGCAGGCGTCGATTATTTGCGATGGCGACGGCCGGAGTCTTGGTCGCCGGGTGCGCCAGCCTTCCGCCATCACAGGCAGGCTATACGGCCGGCGCCATTGCCGGCTCCGCCATCGCCCCAGGCATCGGGGCACCCCTCGGCGGGCTCGTTGGCTTGCTCGCCGGCTTCGTCGTTGAGAAACAGATGGACAAAATCAATGAGCGGCATGAGCGCAAGACCCTGGCCGATCAGCTGGGTCATGGCCCGAGCACCGTTGGTGCTGGGTGGTCCGGTCAGTTGACGCGCGTGTGGGTGGATGAGACGGTGCGCGACGGCCGCCAGATCGACGGCCATTTTGACGCGCGCGCCCTCTCGGCATCGTAAGCGATCTTCCAGCATTCAACGCACACCACCAGATGAGTGATCCCCTCAGGCAGACGCGCCGCTTCGCTGCCCGGTATCGCCAAGCGCTGTTCGCCAACACCGGCGTGCTGGCCGGGTTGGGCGGGGCGATGGCAATGGCCCTCGCCTGGCGGCTGCGGCTTGCCGGTGTTCGGCTCTCGGTCAGCGTCGCCGCGGCGGCGCTGCTGCTGGTCCTCCTCGCCCTCGGGCTGGCGTGGCGGAGCCGGCGGCGATGGCGCGCCTCGCGGGCCGGCGCGCAGTGGCTTGACGCCACCCTCGGATTGCAGCAGCGCTTGCTAACCGCCGAACAATTCTCCGCCGCCCCTGAGCCGCCCGCCCTCTACCCGATGCTGCTCGAAGACCTCGCGCAGCGCGTGCGCACCGATCGAATCCGCCTTCCGCGTCCTGTTGATGGATGGGCCACCGCGCTTTCAGCGCTGCTGATTCTGCTCCTCATCTGGCCGGCGCCGAAAACGGTGTTGCGTCAATTCACCCAAGCATCGAAACCTCCTGCCGTACCACCCGGAGCTTCACCTCAGCAACCACAGCCCGACGAGCAGAAGCCGAAGGCGCCGGAAGCGCCGTCATCCTCGAAGAGTGCTTCCGACATGCAGCAGGGGGGGGCGCCGCCCCCGGCCCGCCAACACCAGAACAGTGAGCCGGGGCGGGCCGGCATGAGCATGTCGGGTGGCGGGCAACAACAATCATCGTGTGACTGCGCAGGAAACCAGGGGGCGCAGAATCAGAACCAAAACCAAAATCAGAGCCAGAATCAAAACCAAAACCAAAACCAAAACCAAAATCAAAATCAGTCCAACAACAAAAAGGATTCCGGAAACTCATCACAACAAAGCACCCAGCAGCAGGGAAAAGGCGCTCAACAACAAGCCGGCCAGCAGCAAACACAAGGCCAACAGCAAGGGCAGCAGTCAGCTCAGCAGCAGGGTCAACAACAGGGTCAGCAACAGGGGCAGCGGCAAGCCGCGCAACAGGCTGCCGGCAGCAAGACCAAGCCAGGCCAGCAGGGCAAGCAACCCTCTCAAGGGCTCGCTGCTGCGAAGCCCCACCAAGGCTCGGGCGAAGCAGGACAGCAGCCAGGCACGACCTCTGAGCAGGCCGGCGCCGCCGACATGAAAGCGGACATCCACGCCTTGCTGCAGCAAGTTTCCGGGCAGCTTGAACAATTGCAAGCCAAACTTGACCAAGAGCAACAGATGCCAAACGCCGGCCAGGGCACCGACCCAAATCTCTACGGCGCAGCCACACCGATTGATCCTTCAACCGGCAAACCGGTGCCGATCCAGTTGCAGACGGATACGGCGCCGACAAAGCAGGGACGAGCCAGCGGCGGTACGGGCACGCCCTCCGGCGCGGTTGCGAAAGACGCGCCAAAAGCGCAGCCGGAAGACGCCCAGCTCTCTGATCAGCCTCTGGAGGAGCGTGCGACCACGCGCCAATCCGTCCCGCCGGAATATCAACCGATCTTCGACCAGCTCCACCGTCGGAGCAACCCATAATTTAGGAAAGGAAGCCATGACCACGCAGAAATTAGCGGTGCAGCCGGAGGAGTTTCGGGAGACGTTTGCCGCGTTGCGCGAGGAGCTCTCCCGCGTCGTCGTCGGCCAGCAGGAGGCGGTCGAGCGGTTGCTGATTGCGCTGTTTGCCGGCGGCCACATTCTGCTGGAAGGGGTGCCAGGGTTAGGCAAAACGCTGCTGGCCAAGTCGGTGGCCGGCGTGCTCGGCCTGTCGTTTAAGCGCATCCAGTGCACGCCGGATTTGATGCCCTCAGATATCCTCGGCACGCAATTGGTCGTTGAACGCGACGGGCATAAGGCGTTTGAGTTTACGAAAGGCCCGGTGTTCACGCACATCCTGCTCGCCGATGAAATCAACCGGGCCACACCCAAGACGCAGTCGGCACTCCTCGAGGCCATGGAAGAGCGGCAAGTGTCCATCGCCGGTGCCACGATGAAGCTGGAGGAGCCGTTTTTCGTCATGGCCACACAGAATCCCATTGAAATGGAAGGGACATTTCCGCTGCCCGAAGCACAGCTCGACCGTTTTCTCTTTAAACTGTTCATCGGCTACCCGTCGTCAGAGGATCTTTCGCGCATCCTGCAGCAGACGACCACGGCCGAGATCGTCTCGGCCAAACCGGTGCTGCCGCAGGCGAAGGCGCAGGAGTGGATCATGAACGCCCGCCGGCTGGTGCGCGAGGTCCTGGTGGCGCGCGAAGTGGAAGCGTACATCGTGAAGCTGGTCACCGCCACGCGGCCGAATGACGAGGATGCCGCCCACGCGGCGAATCGCTGGTTGCGGTATGGGGCTTCCCCGCGCGGCGCGCAGGCCATCCTCATGGGGGCCAAAGTCTCAGCACTCATGGCCGGCCGCGTCAACGTGAGCTTCGAGGATGCGGACGCGGTCGCCCTGCCAGCGCTCTCCCACCGCGTCATCCTCTCCTTCGAGGCCGAAGCCGAGAAGCGTTCAGCGCTGGACATCTTGACAGAACTCCTGTCGCCTACCAAACGAGAGTTAGTGAGAAAGTGAGTAGCGCACACCAGGTAGCGCAGGTTTAAACCTGCGCTACCTGGTGTGCGGAACCGCTGCGTCTCCATGACGATAGATTGGCTCACGCCAGCCTATATCAATCGGCTCGACACATTGGAGCTCTCCATCAAGTCCGTGCGGGCAGGGCACCGGCTCGGGGGGCGCTTCACCGTCAGCCGGCGCGGCTCCTCGATCGAATTTGCCGACTATGCGCCGTATTACGCCGGCGATGACATCCGCGCCATCGACTGGAGCCTCTACGCCCGCTTGGAAAAACTGTTCGTCAAAACGTATAAAGAGGAAATTGCCCTCTCGGTGGAGATTTTGGTGGATGCCACCCCGTCCATGGGGTTGCCGACCGCCGAGAAATTCATCCGCGCGCGCCACCTAGCGGTGAGCCTCGGCTACATCGGGATCAGCGACGGCCATTACGTGCGCTTCAGTTGGATCAAGCCTGGGCCAATCGCCTCGAGCCCCTGGTTCCATCAGCGGGCGGAGCTCTCGCGCATGGCGGGAGCCGCCGATGCGGCCGTCCTGGGAGGGCCGGTGGCGCTGGCCGAGTGGGTGCGCCGGGCGGCGATCAGTCTGCGCATGCACGGCGGGCAGGCCATCGTGGTCACCGACGGCATGGTGCGCCCGGCGGAATTTTTCCAAGCGCTGCACCTGCTGGCCATCCGCAATCTCGAGGTGAAAGTGATCCAGGTCATCAGCCCGCAAGAATTGCATCCCGCACAGCTCTCGCGCGCGGGCATGGTCGTCGACGCCGAAACCGGCGACACGCATCAGCTCGCGTACAGCACAGCCGAGCTTGAGCAGGCGGTCACTGGCCACAACGAATTGCTCGCGCGATTTTGCAAGCGGCACGGCATCGCCTTTGCGCAGCACCGGCTGGATGAATCTCTCGCCTCGTTTGTGACGAACGTGCTGCCACACCGAGGCTTTCTTGAATGATTGATGGCCTGCGGGTGAGCGTGATTATTCCGTGCCTGAATGAGGCCGATGGCTTGCGGCAGATGCTGCCGAAGATGCCCCGCAGCGTCGATGAGGTGGTGGTTGTCGATAACGGCTCCACCGATGAGACCGCCGCCGTCGCCAGCGCTGCGGGCGTTCGGGTGGCGGCCGAGACGCGGCCCGGCTACGGGGAGGCCTGCCGCCGCGGGTTGCGGGAAGCGACGGGCGACGTCATCGTGAAGCTTGACGGCGACGGCACGTATCCGCTCTCCGCCATCGAGCCGCTGGTGCAGACGCTGGCCCGGCGGCAGCTGGATTTCGTCAACGGCTCGCGCTTCCCGCTGCAGCAGCCGCGGGCCATGTCGTGGGTCAGCCGCGTGGGCAATGGGGTCCTCACCCTGCTGGCGAATTGGTGCTTCGGCTTGTCGCTGCGCGATTCGCTCTCCGGCATGTGGGCGATCCGCGCCTCGGCGCTCAAGCAATTGCATCTCGCAGATTCCGGCATTCCGTTTTCGCACGAGATCAAAGTCGAAGCGTTCGCCGTGGCGAACCTGCGCGCGGAGGAAATCCCCATCGGCTATGCCTCCCGCATCGGGCGCAGCAAGCTCGCACCTCTGCGCGATGGGTGGGGCTGCGTGCGGCTGTTGCTGCGCAAGCGCTGGCTGCGCCTCACCGCTGATGAGGTGACGTTTGCCTCGATCTGGCTGGCCGTGCTGTTTTGGCCGCTCGCCCCTGCGCTGAAGAACCTTGCGGTGGGAATCGCCGTCACCTCCTGGGTGCTGGGCAAGCTGCGAACGCGCAGCCTGCGGCCTCCGCAGCTCGCGGTCAACGTATGGTTCTGCGTGTGGTTCGCGGCCGGGGTGGTGTCGATGTGGCATTCGGTGGCGCTTCGCGCGAGCGTGCAAGGACTCTTCAAAATCGCGCAAGCGGTCCTGATCTGTTGGGTGGCGGCCGAGACGCTCAACCGGCCGTCCCGCCTGCGCGCCGTGTTATCCGCCGTCGTGCTGTCCGCGGCGATCGTCTCCATCGATGGGCTGCTGCAACTCGCCTTCGGTGTTGATCCGCTGCGGGGCCGCGCGGCCGGCCATGCCCCGGGGGGCCTGCCGCGGCTGACCGCGACGTTCGGCCACGCGAATGATTTCGGCATCTTTGCGGCCAGCGTCTTTCCCCTCTGCGTGGTGGCGGCCATCACGGCGGGGGATGCGGTGCGTCGATGGTGGCGGTGGTTGGTCGTGGCTCTGCTATCGTGCGCGCTGGTGTTGAGCTACTCGCGTCCCGGGGTCACGGCGGTGGCCGCGAGCCTGCTGGTGTTCTGTGTCGTGCGGCGAGCCTGGCCTCTGTTAGCCGGACTGGCGGCGGCCGGAGTCCTTCTGCTGCTGTTGTTGCCGGCTCCTGTGCGCGCCTGGGCCGCGAGCCAACCGTCGTGGTGGGATGCGCTGATTCAGCCGGAGCGGCCGCAAATCTGGGCCGCCGCCTGGCGGATGTTCGCCGCGCATCCGGTCATCGGTGTGGGCGTCAACACGTTCATTAAGAATTATGACCGGTATAAGTTGTCCTGGGATCCCATCCATTCGGCGTACGCGCATAACCATTATCTGCATCTGGCTGCCGAATTAGGAGCGATCGGGTTGATCGCGTTTGCCGGCATCATCGCGCAGACAGGCCGGGCGTTTCGGCGGCTGCTCCGTTCGAGCGATCGAGAGACGGCGCTGCTGGCCGCCGCCTTAGGCTGCGGGGTGGTGGCGTTTCTGGTGGTCGGCGTGTTTGAATCAGCGCTCTATTCGTCGCACACCAATCTGGGCTTCTGGCTGTGGCTCGGTTCAATTCACGGATTAGCTGCCAATAACCAATTACCAAATTCCAATCACCAAACAATTCCCAATGACTGAATCACCAATGACCACATCGTTTGGTAATTCGGTCATTGGAACATTGGTCATTGTTTGGTTATTGGTGCTTGGTTATTGATAATTTCCATAGATGTCATTTCTTTCTCCTCTAGGTTTTCTCGGATTGCTCAGCGTGCCGGTGGTGCTCTGGTTGTGGCGGCTGGCGGCCAGCCGGCGGCGCCTTCAGATTCCCAGCCTGATCCCGTTTGAGCACCTGCTGCGCCGCGCTGCCCGTCGACGGACGCATCTGGTGGTCAACCCGCTTTTCTGGATGCAGCTCGCCGGCGCGATCCTCTTAGCCCTCGCCCTGGCTCGGCCAGCCCTTCGCCATCCAGGCGGACGCACCGTCCTGGCGATTCTCGATACATCGGCCAGCATGGCCGCGCGGCGCAGCGGCAGCGCTGCATTCGATCGCGCTCGCACCGCGCTTCGGCGGCGATTAATGGAGCGGTCTGCGGCTGATGAGGTGATGCTGGTGGCGACAGCGCCGCTGCAGCCGGCCGTGGCGCATCCGAGAAGCGATGCGGCCACGATCCATCGCGCCCTCGATGAGCAGCGCACAGCGGCCCTGGGCGGCAATTTGGCCTCCGCGGTGCGCCTGGGAAGCGCGATGCTGCCGAAGCCGCCTGATGAGATCATCGTCGCAACCGATGAGCCGCGGCCTGAAGGTTTGCCGGCCCGCGTGCAATGGCTCGGCGTGGGAGAAACACTGGCCAATGTCGCGCTGGCAGGTGTCGAAGCGCGGGGGCCGCTGTGCGCGGCGGACGGGGCGCACCTGGCGGCGACGATCCACAATTTTTCTTCCGAACCCTCAACGGTGACGGTGCGCGTCCTGCAGGGCGGCGCGCCATTGGCGCAATCCAGCCTTCGGCTGGAGGCCGGGGCGCGCCGCGTGGAAGCGCTGAGCCTGCCCGCGAACGCCGCCGGGGACATTGAGGTGCAACTGCAAGCCCAGCCCGATGCGCTCAGCCTCGATAATGCGGCGCATCTGACCATCCCGCAGCACGCGACCTTGCCCGTGGTCTTGCGCGTGGCCTCCCCGGAACTGCAGCGCGGCCTCAGGGAGTGGCTCACCGCATGCGCAGCGCTCCAATGGAGCACCGAACCGCCTGCGGCCGATGCGCCATTCGTCCTGATCACCGACCGCGAGGTGATGAGCGGTTGGCAACCGTCCGCCGTGCTGCGATTCGACCTCTCAGCCAACGCGCCACGTCAGTCCACTCCTGTGCATTGGCTGGTGGCCAATGACCATCCCCTGGGCGCGTATGTGGCGCCGGTCGATGTCGTGTCAGTGGCGTTGAATCCGGCAGCCACGGCCGACACCAGCGCTGTTGCCGTCATCTCCGCGGTGCGCAACGGCCGGAAAATTCCCGTGGTATTGGCCGATGCGCCCCAGGGGGTTCGCCGCGTGACCCTGCGCTTTGATCCCTCGATCAGCCACGACACCACGACGGCCATTGTCGTCGTGTTCAACAGCCTGCGGTGGCTGATGGGAGACGCCGCGCACGCCACAGGGCTCTTCAACGCGCTCGAGTCGAATCTGATGGACCGGACCTCGACATGGCGGCCGCTGGCTGAAGAGCGTCCGCCGTCGGCGGCGGCGCAGCCGACGATGCTTCCGCTGGCCCCATGGCTCTTGCTGGCCGTCTTAGCGCTGCTCGTGATCGAATGGTGGCTGTATGCGAGGCGAACATCACAACGAATTTTGGATTTTCGATTTTCGATTGCGGATTCCAGTAAAGCGCAATCCACCATCCACCATCCACCATCCGAAATACACAGCACATGAACTTTTCTCATCTGGCGATCTCGCTCGCACTCATGGGATTGGTGCTGTGGCTCAGTCAGAAGATTCCGCTGGCGGGTGCCCGCAAAGCCATCGCCGTGGGCGCTCGGCTGCTCGCCATCGCCATGGTGTGCGCAGCGCTGTGGGCGTTTCCTCGCCGGTGGAGCCATGAGGCCCCCCGCCAGATCCTGTACCTGGTGGACCAATCCGCCAGCATCGATCCGCGCCAACGCGCGTGGATCGCCCGGCGGCTGGCGTCGCTGGAAGCGATCCGTCCCTCGCGGCTCTCCCGCGCCGTCATGGCGTTCGGCCGGGATACCGCCTCCGTCGCGGACTGGGGCACCGAGGCGCTGACCGATCCCTCAGTCATTGAGCGGCTGCTCCGCCAGGCCTCGGTGGGGGATGATCGCACCGATCTTGAGGGGGCCTTGCTGTCTGCGCTGGCAGCATCTAGCACGCCCGGGCGGACGAGCCTCGTGCTCTTCAGCGATGGGCACGAAACGATGGGGAGCACTGCGATGGTCGTGGCGGCACTCCGTGGGCGCGGCCTGAGCGTGTTTCCCGTGACGGTTCCGGTGTTCAATGAGACGAAGACGGTGTGGGATGATCTGCTCGTGCCGCCGAGCGTTCAGCGCGGGGGGGCGATCCCGGTGCGGCTGGTCATCTTCAATGCGGCGCAGACGATGAAAGACGGCCAGGCGGCGATCGCCCTGCAGGGTATCACCGTGAAACAGCAGGCGATGCGCCTGCGGAGCGGCTGGCAGGTGGCGACGGTGACCGTTCCGGCGATTCAGCGCGGCACCATGGCGCTGACCGTGCATCTGCGGATTCCATCCGATGGGGTGGACGAGCAGCGGCAGGCCTATACGGAAATCGAGGGGCCGCCGCAGCTCATCCTAGTCACCGAGCATCCCTCGGCGCCATCGCCGCTGGCCGCCGTCTTGAAGCAACGGCAGATGGATGTCAGCGTTATGCGCCCCGCGGATCTTTCGGCCGATCGGCTGCGCAACGCCGATGCGGTCCTCCTGGACAATCTGCCCAAGAGCGCACTGAGCCCGGCCCAAGTCGATGAGCTGCGGCGCTCTGTGGAGCTCGGCGGCGGGCTGCTGATGGTGGGCTTAGGCGGCGATCTCGCGCATGAAATCGCCACCGCCTCGCCCCTCGATGAGCTGCTGCCGGTGCGCTTTGATCCCAAAGGCCTGCGTGAAGCCAAGCGGCGCATCTGCGTCATCCTCTTGATCGACCGATCGCAATCCATGTTCGGCCCGCGCATCGCCGCCACGAAGCGCGCGGCGGTGGCCCTCATCAAGCAGCTCTCCCCGGAGGACCTCGTGGGGATGCTGGCGTTCGATACGAAACCGTATGTGGTGGCCGAGGTGCAGCCGGCCGGAGGGGTGACCGCGTCGCTCGTGGACACCTTGGTGAAGCTGCGCGCGACCGGCGGCACCGATGTGTACCCGGCGTTGGCTGCGGCGGCCACTCGCCTGGAGGCGACCGGGGCGACCATCAAGCACATCATTCTTCTCTCCGACGGCAACACGCCGTTTGCGGAGTTGCGGCAGTCCTACGCCACGATGCTGCAGGCGTTTCAGAAGGAGCGCATCACGATCAGCACCATCGGCATCGGCTCGGCGTTCATCAACACCGACTACTTGCAGTACCTCTCCCGCAGCACCGGTGGCAGGTTTTATCAGATGAATTCGCTGGAGGAGCTGCCGCATCTGCTCGCGCGGGATACCCAGCAGATGCTCGACCGCCTGCCGTTTGCCGAGGGGAATTTCCGTCCGCAGCGCGCGCCCTCCTCGGATTGGTTCGCCGAGGTTCCGGAGTGGCCGGCGCTGCGCGGCTATCTGACCGCGACGGCCAAGCCCGAGGCCCGCGTGGATCTGACGATCAACGGCGGCGAGGGGGACCTGTCCCCCGAAGCCTTGGCGAAGGGGGACGATCCGCTGCTGGCGCGATGGATGCGAGGCAAAGGGCGGGTGGTGTCGTTTCTGTCGGATGCGCACAGTCGCTGGTCGCCCGAGTGGGTCCGCTGGCCCGGCTATGAGGCGACATGGGCGCACATCGCGCGGTGGGCGATGCGGCCGCGGATGAGCGAGGAACTCTTCACGTGGGTTGATGATACCGGATCGGCGCCTCACCTGGTCATTGAAGGCGCGCTGACCGATCCTAAGGCGCGGTTGCTTGCCGGCGACGGCTCGGGCGAAATCCCTCTCCCCCTCGTTCAACATGGGGCTTGGCGCTGGCAGGCCTCCTTGGAGCAGGTGCCTGGAGGCTGGCATCAGCTGCGGCTTGATTCGACCATCGCCTCCCCTGAGGCGGCGGCGGAGCAGCGGCAGATTTCGGTGGAAACAAAGCGCTGGATCCGCGTCGGGGCGCCGACGGCCGAGGGCGAAATCACCGGCCAGCCACCCGAAGAACGCTTGCTGCGCTCGCTTTCCGGCGGAACCCACGGCGTCTACAATGCGCCGGATCGCGCCTTTGTCCCGCTGACCGCTCCGGTGACCACGACGGCGCCGATGTTCCACTGGTGGCTGCCGCTGGCGATTGTCGCGCTGCTCGTTGACATCGCCCTTCGCGGCGGAACAATGCTGTGACTGAGTGAGAAAGCGAGATAGGGAGGCAGTGAGATAGGGAAAAGATGGAACAGATCTGGTGGAGATTCATGCGGGCTACCGTCAGCATTCCCTTACTCACTCTCTCACTCTCTCACTGTCTCACTAGCGAAGCCGGCCAGTTGCCGTCAGTCTTCCGCGGGGTGGTGGTGGCCGACAGCCCCGTTGGTGTTCGCGTGGTCAGCGTCGATGAGAACTCGCAAGCCGCGCTCGCCGACGTGCGGCCCGATGACATCATCGTGCGCGTCGACGACCAGGAGCTGCATTCGATTGACGACTTCGCGGCTGTGTCAACTCGGATGAAGGGCCGGACGACCAAGGCCGCGGTGCTGGTGTTTCGCAACGGCCAGCCGGTGATGCTGAGCCTCCACCTGTTCAGTTATCCGATCCTCAACGCCTGGGGGATTGACGTGCTTCCGGATCATGACATCCGGTTTGCCGAGCCGCGCGTGGGGTTTGAGTATTGGCAGCGGCTCGGCAACGGTTTTGAGGTCGCCGGCGACGCAGAGAAAGCCCTCTTCGCGTACGGCAACGCGCTGCACAATGTGCCAACGGATACGGCGACGGCCATCCGCATGAGCCAATTATTCTGCCAGGTCAGCGAGCGGCAGTTTCAGCGGCGCCGCCTGCGGGAAGCGACCGGATCGCTGCGGAACGCAGTCACCCTCATGCAAAAATTATTTGAAGCCGCCTTGTCCGATGAGCAGTTGGCCGCCATGCGCGATCAACTCCGCTCTGTCGTCGGCACGCTCAAGGGTCTTGAAATCTAGACGCCCGTCTAGTATCCTTAAGTACGATATCAGATATGAAATGCCCTTTTCATATCTGATATCGCTCGTGATGAGGCCATATCAGATATCAAAAGCCTCAATCATATCTGATATCGAGTGTTGAGATGGCAAAGCAACTCACCAAGCGACAACATACGGTGCTGGAGACGATCCGCGGCTGGATCAGGCAGCGGGGCTATCCGCCGACGATCCGTGAGATCGGCAAGTCGATGGGGATTAAGAGCCTGCGCGGCGTGACCACGCACCTTGATGCCATTGCGAAAAAAGGATTTTTGAAACGCGAACCGCGCGCGCGCAGCATCAGCTTGCTGGATATCGTGGCACCCTTTGAACAAGCCCTCTGGGTGCCGATCGTCGGGCGCGTGCGGGCGGGTGAACCCGTCTTAGCCCAGCAGAACGTGGAAGGCCATCTGGTGGTCGACGGCAGCTGGATCGGGAAGACGACGACCGCGGCTGCTGAAGCGCCGGCGCATTTTGCCCTGAAGGTCAAGGGCGACAGCATGATTAACGCCGGGATTTTGGAGGGAGATTTTGTGATCGTGCGCCAGCAGCCGACGGTGGACAATGGCGAAATCGCCGTCGCCCTCTTAGGCGATGAGGCGACGGTCAAGCGGTTCTTTAAAGAAGACGATCAGATTCGGCTGCAGCCGGAGCATCCCAGCATGGAGCCGATCCTCGTGACGAAGCAGCAGCCGCTCTCGATCCTCGGCAAAGTCGTCGGCGTCTTCCGGCATCTACCTTAGAAGAAGGCGGGCGAGCCAGGCGGAGCAGAGGCCGAGATACGTGCCGATCCCATTGAGCCCCACCGCCAGCAACAACCCCACGGCGGCCAATTCCTGACGATACACCGCGCCCACGATCGGGGTGGACGCCACTCCCCCTAAGTTCGCTTGGCTGGCCGTTGCCAGCACGCCCAGCGGAATCCGCAGCAGCCATCCGCCCAGCAGCATGACCACCCCGTGAAACATCGCGACACCGACGCCAAACGCGACCCAGATCGGCGCCGCCCACAGCGCCAAGAGGCTGGCTTGCGCTCCCATGCCGGCGAGTACTAGATACAAACACGGCATGCCCACCGAGGTCGCTGCGGGGCCTAACCGTCGAATCGGTGCAATGAATGAGGCGCCCAGCGCAAACGTCGTCACCAGCAATACCACCCAGCCGCTGGCGGAGCTAATCATCTGAGTCGTGGGGAGCATCCGTCCAACCAGAATCGCGGATGTTGTCAGCCCGATTGCGACGATGATTGCCGCGGGAGGTGCAGGCCACATCCGAGAGGGAGGCCCGGCGAGAGGGAGGGACTCCGAGGACGTGGCCTGCGCGGCCCGCAACCAACGATCCAGCGGCTGCTGAAGACCGCTGGCGGCCATCAGCACGATCATCCAGCTGTAGGCGATGAGCGCATCGACGATGATGAGGACCGTGAAGATCGCCTCAGGCGTGCCGACAATCGTGCGCACCGCCAAGAGGTTCATGCTGCCGCCGGTCCACGTCGCCGCGAGCGTCCCCACCCCAGTCCATGCGCCAGCCGGCAGATGCGCGCGCAGGAGCCATCCCATCAGCGGCGCACCCAGGACGATACTCACACTGCCGAGGAGCGTCGCCGCGACCGCCCGCCAGCCCACGCGCGCGATCGCCGGGACATCAACGCCTAGCAGCAGCAATCCCAGCGCAAACGGCAACACGAGCGTGGTCAAGAGCGGATAGGAAGGATGGTGCCGTGGCAGCCATCCGAGCGTCGTCGCCATCATCGGCAGGGCATAGCACCACAGCGGAGTCGGCAGCCACTTGAAGAGGCGATGTGTGGCGGGATGGCGCTGAAGGATGAGGACTATTCCCACCAAACCAAGGAGGGTCACTATTGCCATGGGATTTACGATGTTCGATTGACGATTGTCGATAATTAATCGTCAATCATAAATCGTCAATCGAAAATTCGTTTTGGTTGGCGATCATGCAGGTAGGTACGACCCAAAGAACACCGTTTGTCCATCGATGACGGTGCCGGGTGTCAGTTGATCGATCGTTCGGCCAAGACGTTCACGCAGGCTGATGCGACGGACCGTGTTCCCGGTCTGGGGCGCTTCAATGAGGTCGCCATCACCCGCGTAGAGCATCACATGCACGATGCGTGAAGGATCATTCGGCGCCGAAAGAAAAATGAGGTCAGCCGGCTGGAGTGTGGAGATCTTTTTTGCCCGCAGGAACTGCTCGTGCGCATCGCGCGGAATCGCGAGGCCGACCGTCCGATACGCCACGTTCACCACCCCGGAGCAATCGAAGCCGGCGGCGCGATTCGCCCGGGCGTTGCTGCGCGCTGCGCGGCCGCCCCAGTAGTACGGTTCGCCGATGAGCCGCTGGGCGCTGTGCAGGATCATGCGCCGTTTCTCGGCATGGGGCAGCGCGGCCACCTGCTCCAGAGGGCGAGCCGCGCCATGCGGGATCCAGACAAACTCGCCATCGGGCAATTCAATGCGCCACACCTGATGGCCGATCTCGATGGCGGAGAGCAGCGTGCCCATGGGGAATTGCAGGGAAGCCGCATCCGTGAGATAGGCATTGGTCCATGCCGCGACCCACGGGTCAGCCACGACGATCGACGGCGGCTGCTGGTCATGGGCCGCCATCAGATCGCTCTTCGGCAGCCACCCGGGGTACCCTTGCCACCGTGTGGCATGGCTAAATTCCGCTTGCTCCATCGCTTCGACGCGCACCCATCCGTTGTGTTCCTCAAGCACGCGGACCGGTTCGCCGTAGAACAATTGCGTTTCTTCCTCGGGGTCGTGGACCGACGGCTGTGCGACGGTGCGCGGGTGCGCGCGCAAGTCAGTCAACGGAACACCAACAAGCATCGGGCGCGCCATGGCGCACCCCGTCATGAGTGCGAGGAGCGCGCCGCGCGCCGCGCGGCGTATCATTTCAGCGTGGAGCGCCATCAGCGGATTTGCTTGAGTCGGCGGACGACTCAGGCTACAATATCCTAGTATAGAGGAAACGATGCCGAAAGCCTTCATCATGATCGATGTGGTGCCCGGCCACGAAAAGGAAGTCGAGCATGCCGTCGCCAAGCTCGCCGGCATCAAGATGGTCTATCAGGTGACCGGCGAGCATGACATGATCGCGTTTGTCGATGCCGAGCCGTACGAGGAGTTCGCCGGAATTCTCTCCACCATCCGCCAGCTCAGCGGTGTGCGCGACACCGATTCCCACCTGGTGCTCTAACAACTCAGTAAAACGCAAGGAGGAGTCGTCATGGCGTATGTGATCACGGAAAAATGCTTGGGCGATCGATACGCAGTTTGTGCCACAGTCTGTCCGGTCGAATGCATTCATCCCGGCGACTACAAGGGTCAGGAGTTCATGATCATCGACCCGGAAGTCTGCATCAACTGCGGCCTCTGCTTGCCGGAATGTCCGGTGGGGGCGATTGTGGCCTCTGAAGATGAAGACAAAGCCTATGCCGCCATCAATAAAGAGCTGACGCCGCAGTTTAAGAACAATCCCCCTGCGCCCGAACGGCCCAAGAACGATCCCCCCAAGCGAGCCGGCAACAAACTCGTCAACTAAAAGCGATATCAGATATCGAATTCGATATCTGATATCGTCTTACAGCGTTTTGACCATATAGGTGTCTTCGAGCTCGTAACCGAAGCGCCGGTAGTAGTCGCGCACCCCGACACCGGCAATCACGGCCATCCGGCGTTTCCCGAATTCCTCCCGCGCAATGCGTTCCGCCTCCTCAAGCAACTGCTGGCCGAGCCCTCGGTGCTGCACCGCCCCTTGGCGGCGCCGATGCAGGGGCACATGGTGGCCGTAGGAATGCAACTCTCGGATCAGCGCGGCATCCTCGAGTGCCGGAAACAAGGCGATAGCAGATATCCCGCGTCGCGGGATATCTGCTATCAACCGTCCCGGGATGCGCAGGCGCAGCAGTGAAGCGAGCTGATCGCGCGCGACGTCCTCGAAACTCAAGAACATTTCCGTTCCATCGGATGCCTCATAATCGCGGCGGATGAGCGTAAACGGTCCTTCCGTATCTCCGCGCACTTGCCGGCAGCGGATGCAGCGGCAGCGCAGTTCTTGCGCGCGCATCCGACGCTGCGTTGTTTCCCGAAGATTCGTGATCAGGCACCCGGCGCGAATGGACGTGGAGGGAATGTCGCGGATCACTCGTTCAATCCGCAGATACGGCGGAACAAGCTGTTTGATCGCGATGAGCAGCTCAATGAGCGTCTCATCGTCATACGGCGCATAGCGCCCCTGCCGCCACCACTGATACAGCTCGGCCGTGTCGATGACGACGCAGGGGTAGATTTTCATCGCATCCGGCCGGTAGGCTGGATCATCAACGAGCCGACGCGCCGTCTGAAGATCGCTCTCTGGTGTCGCTCCCGGAAGATTCGGCATGAGGTGATACGCCACTTTAAACCCGGCATCTTTCAGTCGTCGCGTGGCGTGGCGGATTTCGATGGTTCCGTGGTCGCGCACGATGAGTCGCAGCACGGAATCCTCAAGACTCTGCACGCCTAATTCCACCCGCGTCACTCCAAGTCTTCGCAATCGTCGGAGTTCTGCGTCGTCGATGTAATCCGGCCGCGTCTCAATCGTCACGCCAATCATTCGATGCTGCGCGGTCTCATTCACGCGCTGGGCTTCTTCAAGTGTCGGGGACGATAGGGTGTTGGCGGCATCAAAGCACCGCTTGATGAATTCCTGTTGATACGCCTGAGGATAAAACGACCACGTGCCGCCTTTGATGATGAGTTCGATCTTCTCGGTGGCATGGCCGGTTTCCTCAAGCGCTTCCAAGCGGCTCGTGACTTGCCGGTACGGATCATAGTCATGGCGCAGGGCGCGCATGACGGCCGGCTCATTGGTGAGGTAGCTTTTGGGCGCTCGCGCCTCGGTGGGGCAGTACACGCAGCGGCCAGGGCAGGCGTACGGCTCGGTGATCACGGTCACGGTGGCAATCCCGGACTGCGAGCGGATGCCGTTGAGTGTTAAGATCTGCTCGAGCCGCTCATTGGACGCGCGCTGGCCATGCTCGACTTGCCGGCGGTAGAGTCTGAGCAGCGCGTCATTCCGGATGAGGGCCGCCCTGCGCGTTTGTGAGGCCACAGCGGTTTTGAGCTTCCGAAGGGCGGTGCGATTCTCCGGCAGCGTGCGCGCAATTTCCTCGAGAAGGTATTCCACAGCGTCCATCCTTCTATTATAATGGATCACGAGCATGAGCGAGCCATCCGTCGAGGTGCGACACGATCACGGGGGAAGCCGTTTCTGTGTCACCATGGAAGGCTACGAAGCCTGCGTGATGTACCGACGCACCGGCAACGACCTTGACCTCTATCACACCTACGTGCCCGAGGTGTTTCGGGGCCAGGGCATCGCTGAGAAGCTGTGCAAAGCCGCCTTTGAGTATGCGAAAACCGGCGCACTCAGGGTGATTCCTTCGTGTTCGTATATCTCAGGCGCCTATCTGAAACGCCATCCTGAATATCTGCCGCTGACGAAGTCCGGCCCCACCTCCAACCCGGTTGTTTCTGGATAATTCACAGATGTCCATTCTCAAGGTCGCTCGGCTGGGACATCCGGTGATTCGCATGCCGTCGGAGGCGGTGCCGAAGGAGAGCATCACGTCCGCACAGACCCAGCGGTTGATCGACGACATGATCGAGACGATGCGCGACTATGACGGGGTCGGCTTAGCCGCGCCTCAGGTCTATGTCAACCGGCAGATTGCCGTCATCGAAGTGGCGGATAACCGCCGCTATCCTGGGGAAGGCAAGATCCCCCTGACGGTGCTGATCAATCCGAAGATCCTCAACGCCTCAAGAAAACAGCTGGTCGATTGGGAGGGCTGTTTGAGCGTGCATGAGTTGCGAGGGCAGGTGCCGCGAGCCGAGTCGCTGGAGGTCGAAGCCTACAACCGCAAAGGGGAAAGAGCGCGGTTTTCCACGCACGGCTTTTTTGCGCGCGTCATCCAGCATGAATGCGATCACTTGGCCGGCAAGGTGTTCCTCGATCGGATGCCGAACCTCGCCACCCTCACCCACATGCAGGAGCTCGTCAGGTACTGGCAGCAATAGGACGCCTCACCACAGTGGCGTGGCATCGCGTCTGACCGTGAAGAATCTGCACCGGCGTGTTCGGTTCGTCGCGGCCCCGTTTCACATACCCCATGGCAATCGGCCGCTTCAAACGCCATGAGTAGCAGCCGCTCGTAATCCGTCCAATCGACTCTTGCTCATGCAGGATCTCATCGCCTGAGGCAGGCACGCTGGCTCCTTCGCCCAACACCAAGCCCATCAGTTTTTTATTCGGCGAGCCATACGTGCTCAGCCGCGCCACAATTTCCTGGCCGATGTAGCAGCCCTTGGTGCCGCTGGCATGGGTGGCCTCCAGTCCGGTTTCCGGCAGCAGGTTTGAGGCATCCATGTCGATGCCGTACCACGGAATGCCAGCCTCGATCCTCGCGATGTTGAGCGCCTCCCAGCCGCTGACGCGCAGCCCGAAGTTTTGGCCGCGATCTCTCAAGAACTGCCAGGTGTGCTCGGCGGTGTTAGCCTCCACGAGGAGTACTACGCCATCGCCTCCGGTGATTCCATGACGGATCAGCCGCACGGGGTTTCCCTCAAGAGTCGCGAGGAGATGATCGCCGCTCGCCATGAGCGAGAGAGCGGCTTCACCCTCCTTCGCCCCGCTGTTTACAGGGGGCTTCGGAGCGGCTTCGGTCAGCTCGCGAAGGAAGGGAAGAGCCTTCGGTCCCTGCACGGCCAGCGCGGCCCATCGGCGCTCATGGTTGAGGACCTTCACCTCCTCGGTGAAGAGGTAGCGATCCAGCAGCGGCGTGATGAGCGCTGCGCGCTCCACATCACACAGCAGCCACAGCCCCTCCTGATCCATGAGGATGAGAAAGACCGCGAGCATTTTTCCATTCGCATCTAGGAGGGCTGCCGGAGACCCCTGGCCGGGGGCCAATCGCGCCACGTCGTTCGTGACGAGCCGTTGTAGGAAACTCACGCGATCCGCCCCGCGCACCTCAATGGCGGCGAGGGTCGAATAGTCGATGAGCGCTGCCGCCTGCTGCAATGCGGCATATTCCGCTTGCCCATCGCCGATGCGCCAGGGCAGCAGCCAGGAGCCAAGCGGTGCATAGTTGACGGTCGGGCCAAGCCGGCCATGCAAGAGCAGGGTCAGGCTCATAGGTTCACTCTATCGGCGAGTGCGAGGCTCGTCAAGGTGTGATGTATTGACGCAGCAAGAGCTTTCCCGTAGGATAAAAGTCTCATCGCGTGAAACCTGAGGGAGGCGCTGATGGCCACTGCTACTGCAACCGCATTAGGGAAGGAACGCCGAGGTGTTGTGACCTTTAAAGGAGGTCCTCTCACCCTGCTTGGGCCAGAAATCACCGTTGGCGGCAAGGCGCCGGAGTTTCAACTCCTTGGGCAGGATCTCTCGCCCATCACCCTGGGGCAGTTCAGAGGCAAGCCCCTCTTGATTAGCGTGGTGCCCTCGCTGGATACGCCGGTGTGCGATGCGCAGACGCGGCGGTTCAACGAAGAAGCGGCCAAGCTGCCGAACGTGGCGATTGTGACCATCAGCATGGATCTGCCCTTTGCCCAAAAGCGGTGGTGCGGGGCGGCCGGCATCAGTCGCGTCATGACGGCGTCGGACCACCGCGATGCGTCATTCGGCGCCGCCTATGGCGCGCTCATCAAAGAACTGCGCCTGTTGAGCCGGGCGATCTTCTTGGTCGACGCCAGCGGGACCGTGCGTTACGTCGAGTACGTGCCGGAAGTGACGTCCCATCCGAACTACGACGCTGCTTTGGCTGCCACCAAATTGTTAACAAAATAACCAATAACCAAATTCCAATTACCAAACCATGACCAATGACTGAATGACCAATAACCAAACGTTTGGTGATTTGGTCATTGGAAAATTGGTGATTGTTTGGTCATTGGTGCTTGGTAATTGGTAATTTTTATGCTGTGGTTTCGTATGCTTCTTGTCGCCATTCGCCTGAGCTGGCCGTACGTCCTCACTCCCTGGCGCTCCCCGCTGCTGCGCTGGCGCCTGGAGACGTATGGCGTGCTGGATGAGCAGGGCCGGCTGCTCCATGCCGAGGACATCACCGCCGCCCGCTTCGCCGCGTTTGTGATCCGCCACCCCACGATCCTCCTGCGGTTTCTCCGCTGGGCCGCGACGCTCTAACCGTTCTAACCGTTGGCCCATCTTGCTGTTGCATTGTTTCGCGCTGCCTCCGTCAGGTATACTTCACGTAATGCCCCTTAACAGGGCTTAAAACTCCATGAAAAACCTCAGCGACGCGGCAGCGCCAGCGGATGTTCTCACGCGCAATGAGCACGCACCTCCCTTGGCACCCCTCCAAGTGATTTTGTACCTCTTTCGTGTGTGGCTGGCCACCTTGGTGGTGTTCGGGTTTGGCGTCATCCTCACGTATCTCCGCTCCGCCTGGCTCCTGGATCCCATTCAGTGGCGGTGGCTGATCTCGATCGTATTTGTCATCGCGCCGGTCGGGGGGGTCGCGTGCTGGGTGTATCTGTGGCTGTTGTACTATGGCCCAATGTATCGAAAGCTCATGTCATGGGTTGCGGGTGCGCCCATCAGCCGGGTAGAATGCACGAAGCTCTACGAGGATGCCCTACGGATGCCGTGGCGAGTGGCCATCCTTGCCTCGACGATGATCACCATTGGTACCGCCATCGGCATCGTCATCATGCGCGTCGCTGTTGAGATGCCGTGGGTGGAGGTGCTGAAAGCGCTGCCCATCATCCCGTTGGTGTGCGGCATGTGCGGAAGCTTCGGCTACTTTGGAACGATCCGGGGATGGTATCCGGTGGCGGTCTGGTGCAGCGCGCAGCTGAAGGTTCCGCGCCCCCTCCGCGGCGTCTCGCTTGGGGTGAAGTTTTTCGCCGTCACCTGGGTCTCGGCGATTGCGGCGGTCTGCTTTCTGCCGCCGGCGGCGTACACCCTGGGCCAGACGATCACAGAGCAGTATCTGCGCGATCGGGCGCTGACCCAATTGCGCGCGGCCGCGGCGCGAATTTCCATTGTGACGCCACCGAGCGAGCGAATGAAGATTCTTCATGAAGCCGTGATGGGGGCTCATGGGTATGTCTTTGTGGCCGGCACCGCCGAGGGCCGCATCGAGACTCCCCATGCGCTAAGGTATACATCCCTGTCGCAAGAGCGGCTCTTTCAACGCCATCGCGAGTTTTGGGCCGGCGACGAAGGCACGCTTATTGATCGCGTCGGAGAGCATCGGATTATCACGTTCCTCCGGATCAGCGATCCGCCGTGGACCCTGGTCTCGGTGTCGTTTCCGGATGATTTCTCCGCTCCGCTGCGCCGCTTTGTCTTCTTCTCGTTGTTCGTGACCGCCGAGATTCTCTGCCTCGTGTTTCTCTTTGCGCGCTACTACACCCGCGGCTTGACCACGCCGCTCGGCGAATTAACCGACGCCGTCCGGGCCATCGCCGGCTCAGGAAACTTGTCTCAGCACGTCCCCGTGGCCACGGACGATGAGCTCAGCGACTTGGCCCACTCCTTTAATCAGATGGTCGAGCGGCTCGAGCAGTCCACGCAAAACCTCTCCGCGCTCAACCAAGAAATGGAAGATCTGCTCCGGGTCGTCTCCCACGACCTGCGCGCCCCCCTGATTAACATCCAAGGCTTCGCCAAGCGCCTCGACCAGCTCCTGAAGACTCCTACGCCAGGCGCGCCGGAGCGGATCCAGGAATCCATGCAATTCATCTTCAAGAGCGTCGAGAAGATGGACACGCTGCTCGGCTCGCTGCTGGCCATCTCCCGCGTCGGCCGCCGGGCGGATCCCATCGCGCCCCATGATCTCGACCAGATCCTCGATGATGTCCTGGCGACCCTCACCCATCAGCTCAAGGAGCAACAGATTGAGCTGGTGCGCCACCCGCTGCCCGCCCAGATCCCCTGCCGGCGCAACGAAATCAACCAGGTCTTCTCCAACCTGTTGAGCAATGCCATCAAGTACATGGGAGCATGTTCCACACGCCAGATTGAGATCGGCGGCGCTGCGCACGGGGAGTTCGCGGAGTGCTACGTCCGGGATACCGGCATTGGCATCACCCCGGCTGATCAGGAGCGGATCTTCCAGCTCTTCACTCGGTTGCAGACGATCGACGTCCCCGGCGAAGGCATCGGGTTGGCCTACGTGCGCAAGATCCTCCATGCGCACGGGGGCACGATCCGGGTGGTTTCGGAGCCAGGGCAGGGGAGCACCTTCATATTCACGTTGCCGATGGCCATGCGGTATACTGAGCTGAGCCGTCAGTAATTTCACGTCACAGATGATGATGAACGATCATCAAACAAGCGCCAGACATCAGAAGCCATCAGCCGCGGCAACAACCAGGACCAGCACCGGTGGGCTGCCAACGCCGCGGAGAACGCTGCTGCGGCTGCTGCGGGTCTGGAGCCTGGCTGTTGTCGTCTTCGGATTCGGCTTAGCGCTGACCTATGCCTGGTTTTCTTGGCTGCTGAACGAGGAGCAGAAGCGCTGGATGCTCTGGATGCATGTGGTGGCCCTGCCCTTCGTCGGCGGCGTGTGCGTGGTGGCCCTGCCCCGGCGCTGGTATCGTCCCATCCACGACGCGCTCAGCCGGTGGACCGCCGGCGGCCCGGTGGATCGTTCCGAATGTTTGATGGTGTATGAGCGCGCCCTGCGGCTGCCATGGGACGTGGCGCGCTCCGCGTTTGTCGCGGCCGCCATCGCCTATGCGGTTGGCATCGCCGTGGTCTACGTCGGGGCCCATCTGCCCTTCATCGAAATCGTCAAGACGCTGCCGGCGATCCCGCTGGTGGGCGGCATGCAGGGAGCGTTCTGCTATTTCGGGACGGCGCGCGCGCTGCAGCCCGTGCTCAGTTGGTGCAGCATCCAGCTGCGGCACCCGAGGCCGCTGTTTCGCGCCTCGCTGGAAGCCAAATTCCTTGGGACGGTGTGCGTCTTGGCGATTGCGGCCGTCTGCCTCTTGCAGCCGGCGGCCTACAAGCTGGGCCAAATCATTACTGAGCGGTACATGGGCGATCGAGCGCTGACCCAATTGCGGGCGGCGGCGGTGCGCCTGAGCTTTGTGACCCGTCCGGCTGAACGGCTGATGGTGCTGCAGGACGCGGCTCTGGGAAGCCAGGGCTATGTGTTTGAGTCGAACGTGGCCGATGGGAGCATTATCTCCGCGCATCCGCGCGGGTATCGCCATGTCGCGGAAGAACGCTTTCGCGAATCGGACCTCAGCCGGTGGGATCGCGAAGGCGTGTGGGTCGATCGCGTCGGCCAGCACCGGGTGGTGGCGTTTGTGCGGTCGATGAACCCGCCGCACCTCTTCACGTCCGTGGCGTTTCCGTCGGATTTCGCGCTCCCCCTGCAGCAGTTTGTGCGGTTTTCGTGGGTCGTGGCGTTTGAGGTGCTGGGGATCGTGATTTTGCTGGGGCGCTACTATACGCGCGGGGTCACCAGTCCGCTCGCCGAGCTGACCGACGCGGCGCGGAAGATCGCTGAGTACGGCGATCTCTCTCAGCACGTGCCGGTGGCGACCAACGATGAGCTGAGCGATGTGGCGCGGTCGTTCAACCACATGGTCGAAGAGCTGCAGGCGTCCAAAACGGAACTGGAAGAATACACCAAACGCTTGGAGCGCTCGACCCAGGAGCTCTCGGCCGTGAATCAAGAAATGGAAGATGTGCTGCGGGTCGTCTCCCACGACCTGCGGGCACCCCTCATCAATATCCAGGGCTTCTCCACGCGGCTGGCCCCGGTCATTCAAGATGCTGTGGACACGCTGCAGCGCGCCCAGAGCCGCTGCGCCGATCAGGCTCTGTCCGAGCACATCACCGCCTTGCGCCAGGAGCTGCAGTCGCGGTGCGCGGAATCCTTGCGGTTTATTTCCAAAAGCGTGGAGAAGATGGACGCGCTGCTCGCCTCGCTCCTGGCCGTCTCCCGCGTGGGACGGCGAGCCGATCCGCCGCAGCCGCACGATCTGGATGCCATTGTGGATGACGCGCTCGCCACCGTGCAGCATCAGCTCAAGGAGGCGGCGATCCAGGTGATCCGCCACCCGCTGCCCGCCCAGGTCCCCTGCCGGCGCAACGAAATCAACCAAGTGTTTGCCAATCTGGTGTCCAATGCGGTTAACTATATGGGGGCCACCGGCATCCGCTTCATTGAAATCGGCGGCCGGGACACGGAGGGCGGTGTCGAGTGTTTTGTGCGCGATACCGGTATTGGCATCGCCCTGGAGGATCAAGAGCGGGTCTTTCAGATGTTCACGCGCCTGCAGGCGGTGGATGTGCCCGGCGAAGGCGTCGGGCTGTCCTATGTGCGCAAGATTCTGCGCGCCCACGGCGGCAGAATCTGGGTCGTCTCGCAGCGGGGGCAGGGCAGCACGTTTTATTTCACGCTGCCTCGCCATCAGCAGCGAACAGCGGAGGGCTGAAGCGATGACTGACGAAAAGCAATCCATTGTGATTCTGCTGGTGGAGGATGATGAGGGTCATCGCCTGCTGATCCGGGAAAATCTTCGGGCGGGAGGCATTATCAATGATATCATCGAGCTGACCGATGGCCAGCAAGCGCTGGACTATCTGCTGCGGCGCGGCGAATACCAGGACGCGGGCAAATCGCCGAAACCCGGCCTGATTCTCCTGGACATCAAAATGCCGAAGCTGGACGGCTTTTCAGTGTTGGAAAGGGTGAAGACGGATCCGCGTTTGAAGCTGATTCCGGTGCTGATGCTCACCTCGACCGACGACCAGGCCGAAGTGAATCGGTGCTATAAGCTGGGGGCGAACAGCTACATCGTCAAGCCGATCCAGTATGAAAACTTTCAAGAGCGCGTCCGGGCCCTGGGGCTGTTTCTCGATGTGGTGCGCTTTCCCGACTGACACGCGGCATGGACCAGACCCCACGCTCCATTCTCCTGATTGAGGACGACGAAGGGCAAGCCCTCCTGACCAAGGAAGCCCTCGAGCATGAAGGCTTCGTCGTCGACGTCTGCCGGACCGGCCGCCAAGGCCTGGAGCGGATCGTGGCGGCCTCCTTCGATGTGTACCTGCTGGACATGAAGCTGCCCGATCTGCACGGCACGGAAATCCTGCGGCGGATTACCACCATGAAACCCGGAGCGGTGTGCATCATCTTAAGCGGCCACGGCGATGAGGTGCTGGCGGTTGAGGCGATGAAGCTCGGCGCCTACGATTACATCATCAAATCCCCCCACATGGGCCATCTGACGGCGCTGCCGGTGGTGATCCGCGAGGTCTTGGAGCGCAAGCACTTGAAGGATGAGCGCGAGCAGCTGCAGAATGAGTTGTGGGAGCACGCCCGGCTGCTGGAGGAGCGCAATGTCGAGCTGCGGCGCGCTAATGATGAGCTCAAGCGCTTGGATGAGCTCAAAACCGACTTCGTCTCCATGGTCAGCCACGAATTGCGCACGCCCATGTCGACCATCAAAGAGTTCACCGCCATCATCGCCGATGGGATCGCGGGCGACGTCACGCCGGATCAGACGGAATATCTCTCCATCATCACCGCCAATGTCGATCGGCTCTCTCGGATCATCGACGACCTCCTCGACATGGCGAAAATCGAGGCCGGCCGGGTGCTGCTGAATAAGCGGTTGGTGGAGCCTCAGGCGCTGGTCGATGCCGTGATACAGTCGATGCGGCCCCTGGCGGAGAGCAAGCGCGTCAGCCTTGAGACGGACCTTCCTCCGGGGCTGCCGAGCCTCTTCGTGGATGCCGATAAAATGACGCAAGTGCTCGTGAATCTCGTGAGCAACGCCATCAAATTCACCGATCCTGGCGGGAAAGTGCGCCTGGCGGTCTTTGAGCAGTCCACGGAGCTCGAATTCAGCGTCTCCGATACCGGGGTGGGGATCGCCCCGGATGATCTGCCGAAGCTCTTCGAGAAATTCCAGCAGTTCCGCCGCAGCATCGGCGGCAGCGGCTCCAAAGGCACCGGGCTTGGGCTGGCGATCAGCCGGCGGCTGGTTGAGCTGCACGGGGGGTCCATTCGAGCCTCGAGCGAGCCGGGCAAGGGCAGCGTGTTTTCCTTCACCCTGCCCAAGCAGCATTTGGATGACGTCTTCCGCGAATACCTCCGCGCGGGGGTTGAATCGGCGAAACGCCGGCAGGCCCCCTTTTCGATTGCGGTCGTGGCGGTGGTCAAGTTCCAGGAGCTGATGGCGTTGTACGGGCTGGAGGAAATGAGCCGGATGCTGAAGGAGATGGAGCTGCTCATTCGGGATACCATCCGCCGCCGGGCCGGCGATGTCGTCATTCGGTGGCACCGCGGCGAGATGGTCGTGATGCTCTCAGAGGTCGATAAAGCCACGGCCCAGACGATCATGGCGCGGCTGCTGCGCACCATCAACGCCTGGCGGCTGACCGTGGACGGCCGCGCGATCAAGGTCTCTGTGACAGTTGCCACGGCGACCTACCCCGATGACGCCCTGAATGATGAGGAGCTCTTGCGCGCCGCCGATCGCCAAGTCCAGCATGCCCAGGAAGTCAAGCCGTGCGTCTTGGTCGTGGACGATGAGCCGAAAGTGCGGCAATTCATTGCCGAGGCGCTGGAGCACCGCGGCTATGACGTCCTGGCCGCCGAGGGGGGGCTCCAAGCCCTTGAGCTGCTGAAGCTCCACCACGCTGACGTGATTCTGCTGGATCTGATGATGCCGGTGATGGAAGGGTACGAGGTCTATCATCTCCTGAAGGAAAACCCCAACACGAGAGACATCCCGGTCATCATCGTGACCGGCAAAGGCGAGCGCACCGATGAACGGCTGGGGCTGGATCATCCGACCTACAACCACATTGCCAAGCCGTTTCAGCTCGAAGACTTGTTGGCGAAAGTGCGCGACGTGCTGCAGCAGGACCCCAAGGGGGCCGGGTGATGGGCAAGCGTGTGCTGATCGTGGATGATGAGTCGGATCTGCGCTACGCGCTGGCGATCCGCCTGCGGGCCGCCGGCTTCCTGTGCGAGACAGCCGAGAACGGCGAAGAGGGGCTGGCGAAGGCCCGGCAGGCGCCGCCGCCGGATCTGCTCATCGTCGATTTGCTCATGCCGAAGATGAATGGCTATGAAATGCTCCAGCGCCTCAAGGCCGACCCAGCGACCGCGAAGATTCCCGCGATGGTCCTCACCGCGCTGCCGGAGCGGGCGCGGGAGCGGCAATTGGCCAAACTCGATTCCGTGATCGTCATGCAGAAGCCGTTTCACTCGGAGCAGGTGGTTTCAGCAGTCCAATCGCTGTTAGACGCGGCACAAGGAGGGTGATGCCATGGCACCGCCGGGGGGAAAGAAAATCCTTATCGTGGATGATGAGCAGCAGTTGGCACTCGCCATTAAAATCCGATTGCAGTCGAAAGGCTATCAGGCGTTTGTCGCCAACGACGGCCAGCAAGCCCTCGCGTTGGTGGAGCAGGAGCATCCGGATCTGATCATTCTTGATGTGTTGATGCCGGTCATGGACGGCTATTCGTGCTTGCGGGAGCTCAACCACCGGTTCGGCCGCAGCAAAACCCCGGTCATCATCTTGACGGCGCGCGACCGGATGAAAGATTTGTTTGAGCTTGAAGGCGTCGAGGACTACATCATCAAACCGTTTGACCACGAAGACCTGCTGTTGCGGATCGACCGGGTCTTCAAGCGCCGCGCCGCCGCACCAACCTAAGAGTGGCCGCCACATTGACGTCGTCAAGATCCTGCCCTACAATAGGTTTTCTCGACGATGCCGACACCAATTCCCCTCCAAGATGCTGCGGTCTACGGCCCGATCCATTCTCGGCGATTCGGCCACTCCCTGGGGATCAATCTCCTGCCGGTGAGCCGAAAGGTCTGTTCGTCGAATTGCGTCTACTGCCAATATGGGTGGACGACGGCGAAGGGCTCCCCCGAGCGGATGCGGCGGGCCCCAGAGCTGCTGGCCGAGATCCGGCGGAGTCTGCAGCGCTATGCCGAGGCGAAGACGCCGGTGGACTGCCTGACATTTGCCGGCAACGGCGAGCCCACCCTGCATCCGGACCTCGCCGCGCTGGTGGATGGAGTCAAGCAGCTGCGCGATGCCTATTTTCCTCGCGCGGCCGTCGGGATGCTCTCCGATGCGACCCAGGTAATGCGTCCGCGCGTGCGCGAGGCCCTGGCGCTGCTGGATGTGCGGTGCATGAAATTCGACGCGGCGGATGCCGCGACCTGGCAGCGCATCAATCAACCGCTGGTTTCGATTGATTTTCAGGCGATGCTCGAGGGGCTCAAGCGCGTCCCCGACATCATCCTCCAGAGCATGTTTATCCACGGGGTTTGCGATAACACTCAGGAGGGCCATCTGCAATTATGGGTCGAGAAAGTCGGCTGGCTCTCGCCGCGCGCGGTGCAGGTCTATACGATCGATCGGCCGACCGCCGCCGACGGGATTCACAAGGTGCCGCGGTCGCAGCTACAGCAGATTGCCGATCGCTTGACATCGACAACCGGCATCCCCACGGAGGTCTTTGCATGAAGACTCGACGCATTGGCGCGACGGATGTGAAGGTATCCGAGGTGGGGTTCGGCGTCTGGACCGTGTCGACAACCTGGTGGGGGATCACAGACGAGGCCGTCGGCATCGAGTTGTTGCGCCGGGCCTTTGACCTTGGCATCACGTTTTTTGATACGGCCGACACCTACGGCCGCGGCCGCGGCGAGACGATCCTGGCTGAAGCCCTTGGCCAGCATCGCAAGGACATCACCATTGGCACGAAGTTCGGCTACGATTTTTATCATCACACCGCGCGCAGCGGCCAGGAGGAGCTCCCCCACGATTGGCGTCCGGAGTACGTGCGCGTAGCACTCGAAGAAAGCCTCACGCGCTTGCAGACGGACCACATCGACATCTATCAATTGCACAACCCCCGCCTCGAGGCGTTACAGCGTGATGATCTCTTCGCCACACTGGAGGCGCTCAAAAGCGAGGGGAAGATCCGCGCGTATGGGCCATCGCTTGGCCCGGCCATCGCCGAGCGCCAGATGGATGAGGGGGCGTATGCGATTGAGCGCCGTAGCGTCGACATGGTGTACATCATCTATAATTTGCTTGAGCAGATGCTGGGCCTGCGGCTCTTTCCTCTCGGCCGGCAGCATCACGCCAGCTTCCTCGTGCGCGTGCCGCATGCCTCAGGATTGCTGGATGGCACCGTCAAGCCTGAGACGGTGTTTGCCGAGCACGATCACCGATTTCATCGCGTCTCCACCGATGAGCGCAAACGACAATGGCAAGTCAACGGCTTGAAGAAAGTTCAGCAGCTCGGGTTTCTCACCGAGCGCGCCGGACGGAGCCTGGGGCAGGCGGCGATACACTTTATCTTGTCAGAGCCGGCCGTGGCATCCGTGCTGCCGAACATCTATAATGAAGCGCTGCTGCAGGAGTTTGTCGCCGCCGCCGCAGCCCCGCCGCTGTCGGCGGAGGCCGTCGCGCGGATTGCCCAATTGTATGCGGCCGATTTCGGCCTCAACGCCGCCGCAGCAGCCGACCTCCATGCCCCAACTGCCAGTGCTTGATCCGATTGACCGAGCGCTCCTCACCGAGGTGCAAAAGCAATTTCCCGTGGTCCACCGGCCCTTTGAGCAGCTTGGAGAAAAACTCGGCCTCTCCGAGCAGGAATGCCTCGCGCGCGTCGGCCGGCTGAAAAGTGAGCACGTGATTCGGCAGCTCTCCGCCATTTTCGATACCCGCACGCTCGGCTACCAAAGCACGCTGGCGGCGATGAAAGTCGATCCGGAGCGCGTGGATGAGGCGGCTGAGGTGGTCAATCAGCACCCCGGCGTGTCGCACAACTACAAGCGCAATGACCCCTTTAACATCTGGTTTACCATCGCGGTGCCGCCCGGGGATTCGCTCGAGCAGGTCATCCAGATTTTGCACACGCTCGCCCGGGCCGAGGAGACCATCATCCTGCCGACCTTGCGGCTGTATAAGATCGGGGTCAAGCTCGATCTGACCGGGCAGGAGTCTGCGCTCGAAAGCCCGGAAGACATTTACGATGAGAAAAAACGATGGGCGCAGAAGCCCCCGCTGAGCGACACCGACATCCGCCTCATCCGCGTGCTGCAAGAGGATCTGCCGCTGCTCGAGATGCCGTATGCCGTCTGGGCCGAGCAGGCCGACATGAGCGAAGAAGACGTATTCGCCTGGGCGACACAGATGGAACGCTTAGGCTACATGCGCCGCTTTGCTGCGATTCTCCACCATCGCAACGCCGGATTTCTGGCCAACGCGATGGTCGTCTGGCAAGTGCCCCAGGAGCAGGCCGATGTCGTCGGCGAGCAGATGGCCCTGTTCCGAGAAGTCAGCCACTGCTACCGCCGCCCGATCTATCCGCATTGGCCCTATCCGCTCTTTACCATGATCCATGCCGCGACGTATTCGGCGTGCATGGACGTCGCCAAGCGCATCGAGGAGCGGACCGGGCCGTTTCCCCACAAGAATCTCTTCAGCACAAAAGAGTACAAGAAAATCCGCGTCAAATACTTCACGCCAGAGCTCGACCGCTGGTGGCACGATGTCGGTAGCAAAGTCGAGTTAGCCAAGTAACATCGTCAGGCCCGTGATGCCGAATACCTCCGAAACCATCAAACAGCGATACGGGAATCCCTTTGACGTGCTGAAGGCCATTGAGCGCGCCGCCACGGCAGGCGTTGAAACGCTGACCGAAGATGATCTGTTCATGTGCAAGTGGCTGGGCCTCTATACGCATCGGCATGAGCCGGAGTATTTCATGCTGCGCACGAAGCAGCCCAACGGGTTTGTGACCCCCGAGCAGCTCGCGGAGATCGCCGCCATCGCCGAGCAATGGCAGAAGGGATATGCCGACATCACCACCCGGCAAGATTTCCAGCTGCACTGGGTCCACTATTCGAAGATTCTCCCGACCCTGGAGCGGCTCAAGCGCGTCGGCATCGGCTCCTTGGGGGCCTGCGGCGATATTCTGCGCAACGTCGTCGGCTGTCCGGTGGCCGGTGTCGATCGCGAAGAGCTTTTCGATGCCAGCCCGATCGCGAAAGCGGTCAGCGACTTTTTCTACGGCAACGTGAAATACGCCAATCTGCCCCGCAAATACAAAATCGGCGTTTCGGGTTGCCGGACGTGGTGCTCATTGCCCGAAATTCAATGCGTCTCGCTGGTGGCAGCCTCACGTGCCGTGGACGGACGGCAAGAGCTAGGGTTTGATCTGCGTGTGGGTGGCGGGCTCTCAACGCAGCCCTTCATCAGCCAGCGGATGAAGGCCTTCATCCGGCCGGAAGACGCCGTGCCGGTCATTCAGCAGATCACGGATCTCTGGAGCGAAACGCCCGAGTATCGCGAGAAACGCCATCATGCGCGGTTTAAATATTTAATCCATGACTGGGGCGTGGCCAAATTTCGTGAAACGGTGGAAGCGCGATTGGGTCGGAAGCTTGATGATGCGCCGGCTGACTATGAGGAGCCTTCAGACAGTTATCGTGATCATGTTGGGGTGCACGCGCAAAAGCAGGATGGGTTGTACTACGTTGGTTCGCCGGTGCTCGTCGGTCGGATCACGAGTCCCCAGATGAAACGAGTCGCGGATCTGTGCCGACGATATGGCGACGGGAACACCATTCGGTTGACCGTCCGGCAGAATATTCTTCTGTTGAATATTCCAGAGCGGAATGTCGAGTCAGTGTTGTCAGGTCTGGCCGATGTCGGACTCTCCATCAATGCGCATCCGATTCGGCGCAGCGTCGTGACCTGCACCGGCACTGAGTTTTGCAAGCTGGCCATCACCGAAACGAAGGCGCGCTCGCGGCAGATCGTGGAGTATCTGGAGCAGCATGTGCCGCTGGCTGAGCCGCTGCGGCTGCATATCACCGGCTGTCCGAACTCGTGCGCGCAATACCAGATTGCGAACATTGGGCTGATGGGATCCAAAACGAAAGTCGATGGTCAAATCGTTGATGCGTATGACGTGTTTGTCGGCGGCCGGTTAGGGAAGGGGGCAGGATTTAATCATCCGATCGTGCGAAAAATTCCCGCCGCCGAATGCGCCAAACGCTTGGAACGCGTGCTGGTCGCCTTCACGCAACAGCGCAAGGCGCGGGAATCGTTTCATGACTGGTGCGCGCGCGTCGGCGATGCCGAGCTGGCCAAACTGCTCACGGGTGGACAGCCGCATCCGCTGTCCAACATGGACGATGTGCCAACACCGCAAGTGCCTGAATCCGATGGACCCGTGTATTAACGGAGCATCTAGCAATTAGCAGATAGCTAACCATGAAATCTCTTGCAGTGATTGTTTCTGGCGTGACGACGAATAACTTCATCCAAGTGCTCACGCTGCTGATGGCGGCGGTGCATTCGGAGATGAAAGTCCGGGTGTTGTTCCGCGACGAATCGGTGTTTCGGCTGACACCAGAGGCCATCAATCAGATTGAGCTCTCGGCGGCGTTTATGGGGGAAGCCGGCGGCGTGATCCAGCGGCTGAAGAAGCTGGACGTCCTCGATGTGCACAAGCTCTGCCGCGACATCAAGGCCTCGGGGGATGTACAATATTACGTGTGCAGTTCATCGCTGGAAATGTGCGGGTTGAAGAAAGAGGATTTGATTCCTGAGATCGACGCGGTGCGCGGCCTTCCGGCGTTTTTGCTCGAAGACGTCGCCACCGCGGACCGCGTCCTCACTTTTTGACGAAAGGACGACCCTTGACACATAACACACGACCTATGACTCACGACACACGACAACAGATGTTTCGTTTGGTCATGTGTCATGGGTCATGTGTCATGGGTCGTTGTTGCGTACGATGGCGCAGTTGACGCGAGATCAGATCTTGAGGTACAGCCGGCATTTGATCATGCCGGAGGTCGGCATTGAGGGGCAGCAACAGCTCAAGGATGCCGGGATGCTGCTCATTGGCGCCGGGGGTTTAGGCTCCCCGCTCGGCCTCTATTTGGCGGCGGCCGGCGTCGGGCGGCTGGGCATCGTGGATTTTGACGTCGTGGATTTCACCAACCTGCAGCGGCAGATCATTCACCGCACCGAGGACGTGGGCCGGTTGAAAGTGGAGTCGGCGAAGGAGCGGATCAACGCGATCAACCCGGATGTTGACGTCACGGCATACAACGCCAAGCTCTCGCGCGACAACATCATGGAGCTGATCGCGCCGTATGACGTGGTCATCGACGGCACGGATAATTTCCCCACGCGCTATTTGGTTAATGACGCGTGCATCTTCCAGAAGAAACCCAACATCTACGGCTCGATCTTTCGGTTTGACGGCCAGGCCACCGTGTTCGCTCCGTTCAGCGGCCCGTGCTATCGCTGTGTGTATCCGGAACCGCCGCCGCCAGGGATGGTGCCAAGCTGCGCTGAAGGCGGGGTGCTGGGCGTGCTTCCCGGCATCATCGGCATCATTCAAGCCACCGAGGCCATCAAGCTCATCATCGGCAAAGGCGACCCGCTGATCGGGCGGCTGCTGCTCTACAATGCGCTGAAGATGGAGTTCCGCGAGGTGAAGCTCAAGCGCGATCCGCAGTGCCCGGTCTGCGGCGAGCATCCAACGGTGAAAGCCCTCATCGACTACGAGGCATTTTGCGGGATCGGCCGGGGAGCTGAGGTTGAGGTCAGGCAGAGCGAGTACGATTTAGGGCCGGGTGAGGTGCAGCAGTATCTCAAGGAGCATCCCGAAACAGTGCTGCTTGATGTGCGCGAGCCGCATGAATTTGAGATCGTCAAGGTGGAGGGCGCGCAGCTGATTCCGCTGTCTGAATTGCCCCTGCGCGCCAACGAGCTCGACACGGCGGATACGATCATCACCTACTGCCATCACGGGCAGCGCAGCCTGCAGGCGATCAAGACGCTGCAGCGTTTCGGCTTCAAGAAACTCAAGCATATGCGCGGGGGCATCGACGCCTGGGCCTGCGAAGTCGACACGGAGATGGCGAGGTATTAAGGGTCTGACCCCTTATTTGACAAGGAGTTAAGAAAAATGCTATGAATGTAGGAGGAAGAAAACGTGGCATGAAGGCTCCAATTGTCACCGCCCTACTGATCGAAGATCGCCCTGCCGATGTTGACGTTGTGAAACAAGCCCTCGCAAAAGATACCTCCGCGACGTTTGATCTCATTCACGTTGACCGGCTCTCTCCGGGCCTGCAGCGGCTGAGCCGGGGCGGCATCGACGTCATTCTCCTCGATCTCATGCTGCCGGATACCAAGGGGTTGGACGCGCTGACGGCCATTCTGCAGTTGAGCGATCGCGTCCCCGTGGTGATTCTCACCGCGTCAGATGACGAAGGGCTAGCTTCCGCAGCGCTGCAGGCCGGCGCCGACGATTATTTGGTGAAAGGCCATCTTGAGGTCTACCCGTACCTGCTGGGCCGCGCGATGCGCTATGCCATTGAGCGCAAACGCGCCGAAGCGGATCTGCTGGCGGCGCACACCCAAACCGAACAGCTCCTGTCCGCCGTTCCCTCCATCCTGATCCGCCTCAGTTTGGATGGCCGCGTGACGCATTGGAATGCCGTGGCTGAGGAGGTGTTCGGCATCGCCGAAGTGACGGTGAGCGGCCGATTGCTCGCGGATGCCGGCATCGCGTGGGACGCCGGCCAAGTTCTCGGCGGCCTCTCCGCATGCCAACTCGCGGATCGCCCCGCATCCCTCGAGCACGTCGCGCTCGCGCGGCCGAATGGCCAAGAGCGCATCCTCCAGTTGACGATCGTTCCGATTCATGACGCCGCCGCCCGGCTCTCCGGGTTTCTGCTCTTCGGCACCGATGTCACCGAGCGGCGCAAGACGGAAGCGGAACGCCTGCGGCTGCAAACCGAGCTCAGCGAGGCGCAGAAACTCGAAACCATCGGCCGCTTCGCCTGGGGGATTGCGCATGACTTCCAGAATTTCCTGCAGGTCATTTTGGGATTTGCGTGGCTGATGCGCGGCCGCTGCCAGGAGCAGCCCGAGCTGCAGAATGATTTGAACGAAATCGTGCATGCGGCGGAGAGCGCCTCAGGCATGATCCGGCAGCTGTTGGCGTTCAGCCGGCGCCAGGCGCTCAAGCCCACCGTGCTGGAGCTGAATCAGACGCTGCGCAATCTTGAGCGCGTGCTGCAGCAATTTGTCGGCGACCGCATCGACGTCGGCCTGTCGCTCCCCAAGGAGTCGCTCTTGGTCAAGCTCGATCCGACGGCGCTGGAGCAGATTCTCATCAATCTCGCCTCCAACGCGCGGGACTCCATGCCGGACGCCGGTCGGCTCACGATCAGCAGCGGCCCTCTCCGGGTGGATGCCGCATTTGCCGCGGGGCGGTCTGGCGCCAAGCCGGGCGACTACATCCGGCTCTCGGTGCAAGACACCGGCACGGGCATGGATCCGACGATCGTCCCCCACATCTTTGAGCCGTTTTTCACCACGAAGCAGCAGGGCAAGGGGGCCGGCCTCGGCATGGCGGTGGTCTATGGATTGGTGAAGCAGCATGAGGGGTTCATCGATATTGAAACAGCACTAGGCCGCGGCACGACCTTCCATCTGTATTTTCCGCGCCAACACGCGCTGGGCCAGGCGGCCAATGGCGTGGCTCCCGCCGTCGCTGCCCGCGTTCGGGCCATCCTCGTCATTGAGCCGGAGGAGCAGGACCGACGATTTGCCGAAGAGATTCTCCGCGAAGGCGGCTACCGCGTGCTCACGGAGGCCGCGACGGTGCCGCCGCTGGACATGGTGAAGCGCCATGCGCAGGACGCCGATGCGATCATTGTCGATCTCTCGATCGGCCAGGAGCATGGCGAAGCGCTGATGATGCGCATCCGAGCGGTCGCTCCCGCGGCGCGGGTCTTGTTGATCAGCGGCTTGATGGATCAGAAGCTGCGCACCCTGACAGGCGCGGTGGAAGGCGTTCGCGTGCTGCAAAAACCGTATCTGCCGGCCCAGCTGCTCGGGGAATTGCGTGAACTGCTGCAGCCCTCGGAGCCCAAGCCGGATGGGTTGCGAGTGCTGGTGGTGGATGATGATCCGGCGATCCGTCGGATGTGCGAGCGGATGCTGGCCGGCCTGTGCCGCGTGACCGTGGCCTCCTCCTCCCCTGAGGCGATCGTCGCCCTTGAGCGCGCCCCCTATGATGTGCTGCTGACGGATCTCATCATGCCGCAGATGGATGGCGTCGAATTGATCGCCCAGGCCACCCGGCGCTGGCCGTCGCTGCGGATTGCCGTCATGTCAGGGTCGCTCAGCGATCAGCTGCAGACGCGCCTGGCGGCGACCCGCGCGCCGATGACCGTGCTACAAAAGCCCTTTACCGCTTCGGGCCTGCGCGCCTTGATGACGCAGCAGGAGATGTGATGAGCGCGAGCGCTGCGGTCATCGCGGAAGGGGTCGGAACATTTGCGCTGGTGTTCATCGGGGCGGGGGCCGTGTGCATGAATCATTGGAGCGGCGGGGCGCTGGGGGTGTTAGGGATTGCGGTCGCGCATGGCGCCGTCTTCGGAGCCATGATCGCAGCCCTCGGGCGCGTCTCAGGCGGGCATTTCAACCCCGCCGTGACCGTGGCGATGCTCAGCGTCAATCGCACCGATCGTCAGACGGCGACGGCGTACGTGTGTTCCCAGCTCGCGGGGGCGGCGAGTGCCGCGCTCGTGCTTCGGCTGTTGCTGCCGAGCGAGGTGTGGCGCGCCGCGCGCCTCGGCGCGCCATCGATCACCGCGGTGACGGTGGGCCAAGCGCTGGTGATTGAGGCGGTCTTGACGTTTTTCCTCGTGCTCGCCGTTTTCGGCGCGGCGGGCAACTCCCAAGGCGGCGGGTCCGCGGCGGCCGGGTGGGGGATCGGCGCCGTGCTGGCGTGTGGTATGCTCCTCGGCGGCCCGGTCACCGGGGCGGCCATGAATCCTGCGCGGGCCTTCGGCCCAGCGCTCCTCGGCGGCGCGCTTGACCATCGGCATGTGGTCTACTGGCTCGGCCCGATCCTCGGCGGCCTGGCTGCGTCTTGGTTGTCCGCGAACGTCTTTTTCGTCAAACGCTAGGCGATATCAGATATCGAATTCGATATCTGATATTGATCTATGACGTCAGCGACAGCGATAATTGCTGCTCGGCATAGCGCCGGTAGAGACTGCCAGCGCGTCGCAACAATTCCTCGTGAGGCCCCTCTTCAATAATCCGGCCCTGATCAAGGACCACGACCACATCCGCGTGCTGGATCGTCGAGAGCCGATGCGCGATGATCAGCGCGGTGCGCCCTTCCAGCAAGCGTGTGAGGGCCTGTTTGACCAATGCCTCGGATTCCGCATCGAGCGCTGACGTCGGCTCATCAAGGATGAGGATCGGGGCATCCTTGAGGAAGGCCCGCGCAATCGCCAGCCGCTGTTTCTGCCCGCCGGAGAGCCTCACACCGCGTTCGCCGATTTCGGTGTCATACCCTTTCGGCAACTGTTCGATGAAGCTGTGCGCGAACGCCGCGCGGGCCGCGGCGCGCAAGGCGTCCGCGCCGGCCTGCGGTTTCCCGTACCGTAAGTTTTCCTCGATCGTTCCGCTGAACAAAATCGGCTCTTGCGAAACGATGGCAATGTGCTCGCGCAGCGATTTCAGCGTGGCCTGCCGGATGTCGATGCCATCGATCACAATGCGCCCTTCCGTGACGTCATAATAGCGGGGCAAGAGTTTGACCAGCGTGGATTTTCCGGCCCCGCTGGGACCGATCAAGGCCGCCGTAGTGCCGGCTGGGATGGTCAGCGTGAGGTTGTTGAGGACGAAGCCCCGCTCGGCGTATTTGAAACTGAGATGTTCAAACCGGATTTCGCCGCGCCCCCGTGTCAGCGCGACGGCCCCGGGCCGTTCCTGCACGTCAGAGAACGTGTCAAAGACCTCGAAGATGCGGTCCATCGCGGCTAAACTGTTGGCGAGGATCAAATTCAACTCAGTGAGCCGTTGGATGGGCGCGTAGAGCAACCCGAGGTAGCCGTAAAACGCCATCAGGGTGCCGACGGTGAGCCGGCTGGCCCACACTTCGGTGGCGCCGAACCACAGCACGAGGATGGGGCCGATCGAGGTCAGAAAACCCGTGGCGCCCAGCGCGATGGATTGCAGCTTCACGCTGCTCATCACGGTCTGAAAATATTCTTCGCTTTGCGCGCGAAATCCTTGCGCTTCGTGTTCTTCCTGCGTGAACGCCTGGATCGTTGAGATGCCTGCGAATTGCTCATGCAAGTCCCCGGACATTTCCTGCAGTTGGTAATGCATGACGCGGCTTTGCTTGCGGATGTCCTTTTGCAACACGTAGGTGATCACGACGTACAAGGGCAGCACGGCCAGCGAGACCAGTGCGAGCCTCGGATGCGCCCAGAAGAGCAAGCCGATAATCACCACCACGCACGACAGGTCCATGATGGTGTTGACGAAGGCCGCCCCGACGAAGTTCTGGGCGGAGGCGATGTCTGTCGTCATCCGCGAGACGACCGCGCCGATTTTCTGCCGCTCGAAGAAGCTCAGGCTCATGCGCTGCACGTGCAGATACAGCGCTTGCCGCAGATCGAAGATGACACGGTGGCCGGCGAGACCGGCGAAGTAGGAGCGCCAATAGCTGGCCACGGCATAGAGCGCGAAGAGCGCGCACAGCCCCCACATGATCAAATGGAGCCGGCCGTGGGAGATGGCCGCGGAGGGCTTGAGAACGTCATCCACGAGAATCTTGATCGTCCAGGGGAGGGACAGGGGGATCAGATAGCGGATGACCCCGAAGCCGACGGCACCTACGAGTACCAGCCGATACGGGCGAACGTAGCGTAAGAAACGCGGCAAGCTGCTTTTTTTCGTCGATGGGGCTACCATGAAGATCCTTAGTATAGCATAATAGGTGGACGATGATTCGACTCAAGACGCTTGAGTTACCGACGGTGGTGCAGTCGCCGATGGCGAATTGCACCGACCTGCCGTTTCGCCTCATTGCCCGGGCCGCCGGCATGCGCTTTGCGTTTCTGGAGATGATTTCTTCTGAGGCGCTGGTGCGCAACGTCCAGCATACCTATGAGATGATGCGAACGCTGCCGGAGGACCGCCCCGTGGGCGCGCAGCTCGTCGGCTGCCATCCCGAGGTGATGGGCGAGGCCGCCGCCACACTCGAGGCCATGGGATTTGACCTGGTCGATCTGAATCTGGGCTGCCCGGTGCCAAAAATCGTCAGCCACGGGGGCGGCTCGATGCTCCTGCGCGAGCCGGGCGCGGCGGAGAAGATCTTTCGGCGCGTGGTCCGCGCCGTGCAGCGGGTTCCCGTCACGGTGAAAATGCGGCTAGGATTCAGGGATGGCACGGGAGCCGAAGCCGCGCAGATTGCGCGGATTGCTCAGGAGTGCGGGGTCGACGCCGTGGCGGTGCACGGCCGCACGCGCGAGCAAGGCTACGCGGGTGCTGCGAATTATGAGGCAATCCGTCGTGTCAAGGAGGCGGTGTCGATTCCCGTCATCGGCAACGGCGACGTGGTGGATGCGGCCAGCGCGCGGCGGCTCTTGGATGTTTCAGGCTGCGATGGCGTCATGATCGGGCGCGGGGCGCTGGGCAATCCCTGGATCTATCGGCAGATCGAAGCCGCGCTGCAGCACGAAGCCGCCCCGCCGCTTCCTGACATGGCGCAACTCAAAACCGTGGTGTTGCGGCACATGGATCTGCAAGAGCAATACGACCATGATCCAGTTGGGCCGTTGCGCCGCATCGTGGCCTGGTACTTCAGAACTTATCCGGGAGCGGCGGCCTTCCGTGATCGTGTCCACCGCGCCCAGACCGTCAACGAGATGCGAGCCCTCGTTCAAGAGTTTTAACTTAGTCGATGTTGTATCTCGCCTCCCGGTCTCCCCGCCGCCGCGCGCTGCTCCGTCAACTCGGCCGGCCGTTTCGCGTCGTCCGTTCGGCCCATCGCGAGACGATCCGCCGCAACGAATCGCCCTCCGCGAACGCGATGCGCAACGCGGTCGGCAAGGCGCGCTGCGCGAAACTCCCGCTGCGCGCTTCCGGGATCGTCATTGGCGCTGACACCTTCCTCTATTTCCAAGGGCGCGTTATTGGCAAACCCAGCACGATGCGCGCGGCATTCCGCCTCTTGAAGAAGCTGAGCGGCAATAGCCATTGGGTGTATACCGGCCTGTGCCTGCTTGATCCCGGGACCGGACGGATGCGCGCGGCCTATGAAAAGACCCAGGTCACGTTTCAGCCGATGACCCGTGGGGCGATTCAGCGGCTGTTCGCGCGAAGCTCGCCGCTCGATAAGGCGGGAGGGTATGCGCTGCAGGCCTGCCTGCCGCGCCGGGCGCGGCGCAGGCAGGCGGATCGCGGGGAGCTGATCGCCCGCATCGCGGGTTCCCGCAGCAACGTCATCGGCCTGCCGCTGGAGCTTTTGCGCCGCGAGCTTGCGGCAATGAAATCATATTGACAATCGAGCGGCTTGTTATATGATGACACTCAGGACGGTGCCGTACTGAACGAACGACCAACACACAATTCGCGTGTCACGACTGATCGCCCCGACGGGAAAACCGCCGGGGTGTTGCATTTTTCTTGTAGGAGGAGGGTGTATGCCCCAGGTGTGTGATCTGCCCGAAACCGCCGAAGCGAGCAAACCCAAACGGCGGCTCGTCGCCCCATTTGGCTATCAACTGCTTCTCGATCTCTATGACTGCAAGCGGGGGGCCTGTGACGATCTGACCCTCTGCTACAATTTCCTTGAAGAAATTGTGCGCGTCTTGAAGGTGGAGCCGCAGTCGCCGCCCTTCATCTTCCGCACCGACGGCAAGCGATTTCCCGATAAAGCCGGCCTCTCCGGCTGGATTCCCCTGGTCGAAAGCGGCATCCAGCTGCACACGCTCACCCCGAAAGATTTCATTTCGATCGACGTCTATAGCTGCCGCCAGTTTGAGATCGAGCCGCTCAAAGCGTTCGTCCGCAGCTATTTCGCGCCCAAGAAGATGGACGAACAATTCCTCGAGCGCGGCCTCGACTACAATAAATAAAACCTGCTATAATCCCCCGGACAGCCTCGGCCGACCACGCCGAGGCCGCTGTTCAAACCCCAAGCTGTGAAACATTTCGCCGATGATCGAATATGCCGCCATACTGATTTTGGCTGCCCTTGCCGCCGGGGTTGCGGCGCTCCTGTTGTCCTTCAATGCCTTCCTGGGGCCGAAACAGCCGAATCCGGTCAAGGCCCAGCCGTTTGAGTGTGGCAAAGACCCCATCGCGCTGCCGGCCGGCCGGCTGCCGGTGCATTTCTACGTCGTGGCGATGCTGTTTGTGGTCTTCGACGTCGAGCTGGTGTTTTTGTTCCCCTGGGCGGTCTTAGTGAGAGAGCTGGGGTGGTTTGGCATCCTGGAAATGGGGTTCTTTTTGCTGATCGTGGTCGCGGGGTTCATCTATGCCTGGAAGCAGGGCGCGTTGGAGTTTAAATAATGGTTGCGGATACCTCAAAACTCAGCTGGATGACGACCAAGTTGGATGCGGCCCTGGGTTGGGCGCGCAAGTTTTCTATTTTCCAATATCCCTTTGTCACTGCCTGCTGCGGGATGGAATACATGGCGACGGCGACCTCCCACTACGACATGGATCGCTTCGGCGCAGGCTTTCCGCGGTTCTCGCCTCGGCAGGCGGATGTGCTCTTTGTCGTCGGCACGATCAGCCATAAGCTGGCGCCGGTGCTGCGCCGCATCTATGACCAGATGGCGGATCCGAAATGGGTCGTGGCCTTCGGCGTGTGCACGTGCACTGGAGGATTTTACGACAACTACGCCACCGTCATGGGCATCGACACGGTGGTGCCCGTTGATATCTACATCCCGGGCTGCCCGCCGCGTCCGGAGAACGTGCTGGACGGACTGATGAAACTTCAGGAAAAGATCGCCCAGGGTGCTTCTGCGAAGGATCCGCTGGGTCCTGCCGGCCGCCCACGTGAATTGCAGGTTCCGCATCGTCCCGAAGCCCACCTGTGGAGCGCCAAATGAATTTGGCAGAGGCAATTCGACAACGGTTTCCGCAGCACGTGATCGCTGCGCGGATCTTTCGCGGGCAGCAGACCGTCGTGCTCAAACGCGAAGGGTTGCTTGACGTGGCACGGTATCTGCGTGATGATGCTGCGCAGTACTTCGATATGCTCATGGACCTTTCCTGCGTGGACTACCTCAAATTCGGCACTGCACAACACAGCGCCCCCACCCTCGTGACCCCGTCACCCTTGCCGTACTACATGACACCGCGTCCGGTGACCGAAACGTGGGAGCGGGGAGTTTCCAATGATGATTATCGGTTCGATCTCGTCTATCATTTCTATTCCACGGCTCACAACCATCGGCTGCGCGTGCGCGTGCCGGTGGCGATGGCTCATACGACCGTGCCGTCGCTGACCGGTGTGTGGGCCTCGGCGGATTGGTATGAGCGCGAGGTCTGGGACATGTTCGGCATCCGCTTTACCGGCCATCCAAACCTGCGCCGCATCCTGATGTACGAAGAGTTCACAGGCCATCCGCTGCGCAAAGACTATCCCGTCCGCAGACGCCAACCACTGATTGGTCCAATGAACTAATGGCCGCCCAGCCACTTGGCCACTCGGCCACTGAGACTCGACACATGTTTCTGAATATGGGCCCGTCGCATCCGGCCATGCACGGGATCGTCCAGCTCATCGTCGAGCTCGACGGCGAGCGCGTGATGGGCTGCGATGTCGAGATCGGGTATCTCCATCGCGCGTTCGAAAAGGAAAGCGAGCGCGGGCCGTACAACAACGTCATGCCGTACACCGATCGGCTCAACTACGTCTCGCCGCTGATCAATAATTTCGGGTTTTGCCTTGCGGTCGAGCGACTCTTAGGCATCGAGGTGACCGAGCGCTGCCAATACATCCGCGTCATCATGAGCGAAATCTCCCGCATCACCGACCATCTGACCTGCATTGGCGCTTCAGCGATGGAAATTGGCGCCTTTACCGTGTTTCTCTACATGATCAAGGCTCGCGAATGGCTGTGGGAGCTGGTTGAGGCGGTCACCGGAGCCCGCCTGACGATCTCCTATGGCCGCATCGGCGGGGTCAAGGCCGATTTACCCGAGGGATTCGCCGAATGGACTCGCCGCGTCCTTGAAGAGGTTCGCAAGGTGGTTTTAGAGTGCGACACGCTGTTGACGCGCAACCGCATCTTTGCGGATCGGATGCAGGGGACCGGGATCATCTCGAAAGAGCGCGCCATCAGCTACGGGATCACCGGGCCGTTTCTGCGCGGCAGCGGAATCGTACTCGATACGCGCAAGAGCCAGCCGTATTTCGTCTACGACCGCATGTCATTCGATATCCCGACGGGTGAGCATGGCGATAACTATGACCGGTATCTGGTGCGCATGGAGGAAATGGAGCAGAGCATGCGCATCATCGAGCAGGCCTTGGCGAGCATCCCAGCCGGTCCGATCAATATTGACTCTGAAGGCCGCGTGCTGCCGGCGAATGTGATGGTGGATGAGGCGAAGATGGGCCAGGTGGCCGGATTCAAACAGGTGCGCGTGACGCTGGATCCAACGCTGCAGGGCTCAACGCGCGGGCCGCATGAGGCGGTCTATTCCAGCGAGCGCCGGGTGGCGTTGCCGGCCAAAGAAGACACGTATGGCAACATCGAAGGGCTGATGAACCACTTTAAGCTGATCATGCTCGGCCATGGGCTGCGCCCCCCAGCTGGCGAGTACTACAGCGCGGTCGAGGGGGCGAATGGCGAAGTCGGCTTCTACGTGGTCAGCGACGGTGGGGATCGGCCGTATCGGGTGCGCGTGCACCCGCCATGCTTTGCGATTATGGCAGCACTCCCCGAGCTCATCGTCGGCGATATGCTGGCCGACATCATCCCGACGTTCGGCTCCGTCAACATGATCGGCGGCGAACTCGACCGCTAACTACGATATCAGATATGAAATGGCCATTTCATATCTGATATCGCCTTGAGAGATGAAGTCTTTGGACTCAATACGACAAGAAACCGAGGCGATTGTCGCTCGCTACGAGCAGAAGCGGGCGGCGATGCTGCCGGTGTTGCGCTTAATACAGGAGCGCTTCGGCCACATTACAACCGACGCCGAAAACTGGGTCGGCCAGCTGCTGGACGTGGCCCCGGCGCACGTCCACGAAGCCGTCACCTTTTACACCTTGTTCCACCAAACTCCGGTTGGGAAATATCACGTCCAGGTCTGCCACAACATCGCCTGCGCGCTCAAGGGCGCGGATGGCTGTGTCGCGGGGATTTCCGAGCGCTTAGGGATCGCACCAGGCCAAACGACCCCGGATGGCAAGTTCACCCTCTCAACCGTCGAGTGCCTCTGTGCCTGCGAGCATGGGCCGATGATGCAGGTCAATGATCAGTATGTGGGGCCCATCACCCGCGAGATCATCAGCACGTTGGTGCAATCACCAGAGTCGTTGCCGGAGATCCCGAATGCGTTTCGCGGCACCGTGGGACTGGTCGAACCGATTCTCTCGAGACGATTCAGCGTTAAAGATTCAGAGAAGATCGAGACGTATGTCCGTGATGACGGCTATCAGAGCGCGCGTAAGGCGCTCACCGAGCTGTCGCCGGATCAGGTGATTGCCGAAGTGACTAAATCCAATTTACGCGGTCTTGGGGGTGCCGGCTTTCCGGCGGGAAAGAAGTGGAGCTTTATTCCCAAGGGCTCGACGAAACCGAAGTTTCTCGTCGTCAATGCGGATGAAGGCGAGCCAGGCACGATGAAGGATCGGTACATCATCGAGCGGGATCCTCATCGATTGATTGAGGGCATGATCATCGCCGCCTTCGCCACCGGCTGCCGCAAAGCCTACATCTACATCCGCGGCGAATATGTACGCCCGGCACAGATTGTGCAGCAGGCCATCGATGATGCGAGAAGGTACGGCTTTATTGGCAACCGTATCTTTAACACGGACTATTCGCTGGATATTGTCGTGCATCGAGGAGCCGGGGCCTATATCTGTGGCGAAGAAACAGCGCTGCTGGAGTCCCTTGAAGGCAAGAAAGGTTTTCCGCGGTTGAAACCGCCCTTTCCTGCCATCGCCGGGCTCTTTGCGTCGCCGACGGTGATCAACAATGTGGAGACCCTGGCCTGTGTGCCGCCGATCATTGGCAAAGGCGGGGAGTGGTTTGCCAAGTTCGGGTTCGGTAAGACCGGTGGCACGCGCTTGTTTTCCATGAGCGGTCATGTCCAGAAGCCTGGCCTGTATGAAGCTTCTCATGGGGTGACACTGCGCGAACTGATTGCGGCAGCCGGCGGCGTGGCCGAAGGGCGCGAACTTAAAGCCGTCATCCCTGGAGGTATCTCAGCGAAGATTTTACGCGCAGACGAGATTGATGTCCGCATGGATTTTGACTCGCTGCTCGCCACCGGCACGATGGCAGGTTCGGCCGGTGTGATCACGATGGACAACACCACCTGCATGGTCCGCGCGCTCTGGTTCGCCTCGAAGTTCTTTGCGCATGAATCGTGCGGCCAATGCTCGCCGTGCCGCGAAGGCACCGGATGGGTGTTCAAGATTGTGGATCGGATCATGAAAGGGCAGGGCCGGCAGCAAGACCTCGACATTCTGCTCAATATCGCCGGCAACATGGAAGGCCGCACGATCTGCGTCTTCGCCGATGCCGCGGCCTGGCCGGTGCAGAGCTACATCAGAAAATTTCGTGACGAGTTTGAATACCACGTTCGAGAAAAGCGTTGCAATCTTGGATCACAAACGACGCCAGTTGTTGCTGTCGCGACCCACGACACATGACCCTGGACTTCAACCAGAATAGTCATGAGTCGTGAGTCATGGGTCATGTGTCGCATTTGGAAAGAAAATGCCTGAGCCAAAGCAAATCACATTGACGATCGACGGAAAATCGGTGACGGTGGCGGAGGGGACGACGGTGCTGCAGGCCTGCGAAAAAGCCGGCAGCCCGATTCCGTTCTACTGCTACCACCCAGGCCTCTCCATCGCCGGCAACTGTCGCATCTGCCTGGTGGAAATCGCCGGGGCCCCGAAGCTGCAAATCGGCTGCCACACGCGCGTAGCCGAGGGCATGGCGGTCAACACGACCAGCGATAAAACACTGGCCGGGCGCCGCGATGTGCTGGAGTTTCTGCTGATCAACCATCCGCTGGACTGCCCGGTCTGCGATCAGGCTGGCGAATGTTGGCTGCAGGACTACTACATGCAGCATGGCCTCTACGATCCGAAGTTCAACGAGACCAAGCATAAGAAGCCCAAGGCGGTGCCCATCGGCCCGACAGTAATGCTGGACGCGGAGCGGTGCATCCTCTGCTCGCGCTGCGTGCGGTTTACCGATGAAGTCACGAAGACCGGCGAGTTCGGCATTTTCAATCGGGGCGATCATTCGGAAATCGGCGTGCATCCGGGGAAGACGTTGGACAACAATTATTCAGGCAATGTCGTCGATATCTGCCCAGTCGGCGCTCTCACCGACCGCGACTTTCGATTCAAATGCCGCGTGTGGTACCTGGGCTCGGCGAAATCGGTGTGCACCGGCTGCTCCCGCGGCTGCAACATCGAGATTCACTATAATCGCGAGCGCGAATGGCGCCCGCATATCGCCAATGGCGAGCGCGTCATGCGCCTCAAACCCCGCTACAACGCCGATGTCAACAAATGGTGGATGTGCGATGTCGGCCGCTACGGCTACAACTATATCGATGAAAATCGGCTCACGCATGTCGGCGTCAAAGACCATGGCCATGTGCGGCAGGCGACATGGGAGGAGGGAGTCGCGCGGATTGTTGAGCGGCTCACGCAGCTTCGCGGCGCGAAACAGCTCGATCGCGTGGGTGTCGTGCTTTCAAGTCACATGACCAACGAAGATCTGTTTGCGGCCAAGCGGTTCTTCACGGAACTCGGTATTGCGCAGATCGTGTTTCAACGACCCAAGAGTGGATCGAGTGACGATCTGTTGCTGCAAGCCGATCGATCGCCGAACACCAAAGGCGCCCAGGCGCTTGGCATTCCTGAAGGAGCTGGGGGCCTTTTGGAAAAAGTGACGAAGAAGCAGATCACAGCCCTCTTCGTGTTTTCGCCGGATGTGACGGTGCCAGCCAATCTGGAGTTCGTCGTTTTCGTTGGCGCGAATGCTACTCCGGCTGCAGATCATGCGGATGTGGTGCTTCCCAGCGCGGTCTGCGCTGAGAAGGAAGGCACGCTGACGAATTTCGAAGGTCGGGTGCAGCGCATCCATGCCGCCCTGCTGCCATGGGCTGAGGCCCGTTCCGAACTTGAGATTTTCAACGAGTTGGCTCAGCGCCTTGGCTTGAAAACACGGTTCGTTGATGCCAAGACCACATTTGATGAACTTGCCAAGATCGAACAATCGTTCCAAGGATTGTCCTATCAAGCGATCGGTGATCAGGGGGCGTTCTTGGAGCAGTAACTTGTGACTTGTGACCAACGATGTGGATTGATTTTTGGATTAAAGTGATTGTCAGTCTGCTCGTGCTCGGCGGCGTGCTGAATCTTGCCGGCGCGCAGACCTGGCTGGAGCGCAAGCAAAGCGCGCTGATGCAAGACCGCGTGGGCGCGAACCGGGCCTACTTCACCTGGCGGTGGCTTGGGCCGCTCAACTGGGTCATCCGCAAGCTTGGCAGCTTAGGAATCATCAACGCGCTGGCCGATGTGCTGAAGATGATCTCCAAGGAAGATATCATTCCAGCGAGGGGAGATAAGTTTCTCCACACGCTGGCCCCGTTTCTCTCGGTCTTTTTCGCCATCGTAGCCTTTGCGGCGATTCCTCTCGGGCCGACGCTGCAACTGTGGGGCCGAGAAATTCCGCTGCAAGTCGCCAACATCAACGCCGGGCTGCTCGTGGTCCTGGCCCTCGCCTCCATCGGCATCTACGGGGTAATCCTCGCCGGCATGGTGTCGGGCAACAACTTCTCCACGATCGGCGGGTTGCGCGCGGCGTCCCAAATGCTGGCCTATGAAATCGCCTTAGGCGTTTCGCTCATCGGGGTTGTGATCTGCTATGGCACGCTGGATCTGAACCAGATCATCCTGAAGCAGGGCAGCCATGTCGCCGGCGGATGGATTCCCTTATGGGGGATCATCACGCAGCCGTTGGCGTTCATTATTTTTGTCACCGCCGCCTTAGCAGAAACCAAGCGCGTGCCGTTTGATCTGCCGGAAGGCGAACCGGAAATCATCGGTTACTTCACCGAATACAGCGGCATGAAGTTCGGCGCGTTTTTCTTGACCGACTTCGTCGAAATCGTGCTGGTGTCTGCGCTGACCGCCGTGCTGTTTTTCGGCGGATGGCAAACGCCGTGGCTCGCCGCCGATGGGTTCCATTTCCCGTGGGGCGCGGTCGTGGCGGTGCCGCATCTCGCCTTTGTGGCCGTCGGACTCGTGTCGTTGACGCTCAAAGTCTCAGGTTTCATCTGGTTCTTCATGTTGATTCGATGGACTCTGCCGCGATTTCGGTATGACCAGCTGATGCACTTAGGCTGGAAGGTTCTGTTTCCCCTCTCGTTAGTCAATATCGCAGTTACGAGCGTAATCATCGTATTAAGGTAAAAATGGCTGAGACGTTAAGTCATCAATTACTGCATCGGCTGCGCGATGCGCACAAGCGCCGCAAGCTCAGTTGGTGGGAGCGCACCTATTTGCCGGCCATCGCCCAAGGGTTACTGATCACCAACCGTCACTTTTGGCAAAACCTCGGCCTGCACATCGCGCATCGCGTCGGGCTCTTCCGCAATATCCCAGCGTCGGTGACGATCCAGTACCCGGATCAGCGTCGGGTGACCTCGCCTCGGCTGCGCACGCGCCATCGTCTGACAAAGCGCGCTGACGGCACGCCTCGCTGTGTGGCCTGCATGATGTGCGAGACGGTCTGCCCGGCCCGCTGCATCTACATCGTGGCTGGCGAGCACCCAGACCCGAACGTGGAAAAAGTGCCGAAGAGTTTTGACATCGACCTGGGCAAGTGCGTCTATTGCGGCTACTGCGTTGAGGCCTGCCCGGAGGATGCGATCCGGATGGATACGCAGCGCCATGACATCGCCGCCTACTCCCGCGATGGCATGTGGATTGACATCAAAGAGCTCCTCAACCCCGGCACTCGCAAATTCGGGGACGCCCCTGAAAAATTCGTCCAGCTCACGCCTCAAGAGTTTACGCAGCTTCCCGCAACGCCTCCGCCTCCTCCCCCCGGCACCAACATTGCTCCGTCAATCTAATATCCTCCGGCTGTTGCGAACCATCCATTGCCGTGGTATCGTTGCCATATTGCAACATGAAAATCGCCGTCTCAGGGTCCACAGGGTTTATCGGATCTGCCCTCATCCCGTCTCTGGCGGCTGAAGGGCATACCGTCGTTCGTGTGCCCCGATCGCCTGAGGTTTCGGGGTTTGAAGGGGTCGAAGGCGCCATCCATTTAGCCGGAGAGCCGATCATCGGCCGATGGTCCGAGCAGAAGAAACAGCGCATTCGTGACAGCCGAGCCCATGGAACGCGCAGGCTGAGTGAAGCGTTGGCTCATCTGTCTCAACCTCCCAAGGTTCTGGTGACGGCCTCAGCTATTGGTTTTTATGGTGATCGTGGTGAAGAGATATTGGAAGAGCACAGCACGCAGGGCTCGGGGTTTTTGGCTGAAGTCTGCCGCCAGTGGGAGGCCGCAGCCGATCCTGCGAGACGCCGGGGGATCCGCGTGGTGCATGTGCGAATCGGTGTGGTGCTGAGCCCGGTCGGTGGAGCGCTCAAGCTGATGCTGCCGCCTTTTCAGTGTGGTCTTGGCGGGGTACTCGGCTCAGGGCGCCAATACATGAGCTGGATTGCTCTCGATGACATCCTTGGAGGGATGCTCCACGCGCTCACGCGTGAAACCCTGCAGGGACCGGTGAATCTTGTCGCGCCGAATCCCGTGACCAATCGAGAATTTACGAAAACGCTTGGACGCGTGCTGTCGCGTCCAACCATCGTTCCTGTGCCGTCATTTGCCCTGCGCGTATTGATGGGCCAGATGGCTGAGGAGGTCCTGCTCTCCAGCGCTCGCGTGCGGCCCGCCCGACTCCTAGACACCGGCTATGTGTTTCGGTATCCTACTCTTGAACCAGCGCTGCGCCATCTCTTCGGAAAAATTTCGTCGTAATCACAACAGGAGCATGTGCACCATGAAACGTTTGATGGCTGTGATCTTCCTCAGCATGGCTCTTGCTCCTCATGCGCAGGCGGCGGTGAAAACGGAGACGGTGGAATATCACGATGGTGATGCCGTGTTGGAAGGTTACATCGCGTACGATGATGCCCTCAAGGGCCAGCGGCCCGGCGTGCTGGTCGTGCATGAGTGGAAGGGGCTCGGCGACTACGCCAAGCGCCGGGCCGAGCAACTGGCGGAGCTGGGCTATATCGCGTTTGCCGCCGATATGTATGGCAAGGGTGTTCAGGCGAAGGATCACGAAGAGGCGGCGAAGCTCTCCGGCCTCTATCGCAGCGACCGGCAGCTGATGCGGCGACGGATCACCGCCGCCTTCGATTTTTTCAAGCAGCATCCATTCATTGACCCAACGCGAGTCGCGGCCATCGGCTACTGCTTCGGCGGGACCACCGTGTTGGAATTGGCCCGAAGCGGAGCAGATGTTCTTGGCGTGGTCAGCTTTCACGGAGCGCTGGATACCCCGAACCTTGCCGATGCGAAACAGATCAAAGGCAAAGTGCTCGTGCTCCACGGGGCGGATGATACATTTGTGACGCAGGATAACGTGGCGGCCCTTGAAGAGGAGATGAAGCAAGCCGGAGTGGATTATCGCGTGATTCAATATCCAGGCGCGGTGCATAGTTTTACGGTTCGAGAAGCCGGCAATGATCCCTCTGCCGGCATGGCGTATAACGCTGAGGCTGATCAGCAATCCTGGGAAGAAATGAAAGCCTTCTTCAAGGAGATCTTTAAGGAACCTGCAGGAAGAAACGTCGGCTAGGCGCCGCTGATGCGCGCTGAATTACCGCAAGACAGCGAACGGAATGTGGGTAATGCGGGTGAGGAAGGGTTCTTGAACGATGCCGATCGCCGCGATACCCACCACGAGTACCCCGATCGTTGCCATCGCCAGCGGATGCACCCGGATCGGCGCGGTTGAGCGTGGCGCATCGAGGTACATCCGCTTCACAATCATCAAATAGTAATACAGCGAAATCGCCACATTCACAGCACCCAGAGCCACGAGCCACAAGCGGCCGGTTTCCATCGTCCCCAAGAGCACGAACAGCTTCCCGACAAATCCTGCCAGCGGGGGGACTCCGGCGAGCGACAGCAGGCCAATGAACATCGCGGCGGCGAGTCCCGGCGAGCGTGTCGATAATCCCTGGTAGTGCTCAATCAGATCTCCCCCGACGGCTTCTGAGACGATAATAACCACGAAGAAGACGGTGAGATTGCTCACCAAGAACGCGAGGAGATAATAGGCGACGGCGCTGACGCCAAATACGGAACCGGTGGATAACCCCATGAGGAGATATCCGGCATGCCCGATGGAGGAATAGCCCAGCAGCCGTTTGATGTTCGTTTGGGGAATGGCGCACAGATTCCCGTAGAGCATCGTGGCCGCGGATACGAGGGCGACCATCGGCCCCCACAGGCTGTGCAGCGGGAGCCACACGCCGTAGAGGACGCGCAGCATCGCGATGACCCCCGCCATCTTTGATCCCACCGACAAAAACGCCACGACCGGAGTGGGCGCTCCCTCGTAGACATCCGGCACCCACAAGTGAAACGGCACCGCGGCGATCTTAAATCCGAGCCCGGCAAGCAGCAGCACAAGCCCTGCTTGAGCCGTCAGCGGCACTGGCCCTGCGGTGTTAGCAAGCGCCGCTCGCAGCGCGGTGAAACTGGTCCCGCCGGCAAAACCGTAGAGCAAGGCGATGCCGTAAATAAGAAACCCTGAGGAGACAGAGCCGAGAATGAGGTATTTCATTCCGGCTTCGACAGACCGTGAATCAGTTTTCAGATACGCCGCCATGATGTAGAGCGAAAACGTCAGGAGCTCCAAGCCGAGGAAGAGTATCAGCAAGTCATTGATCGAGGCGAGCACTAAGGTCCCGAGCAGGGCGGTGAAGAGCAGCATGAAGAACGCCCCCAGATGAGCCGGCACATGCGCTTGGAATTCTCGGGTCATGAGGATGACGATCGCCGCCGTGATCAAAAACAAGGCTTTGAAATACGACGAAAAGGGATCGACGATGAACATGTCTTGGAAGATTTCGCCTGCCTGCGCCGCGCCCAGCGCGGCAGGCAGGCCGCGCCACAAGGCATGCTGCGACTGCGTCCAAAGCGCGCCACCGGCGATGGCCACACCGGCGAGGGCGAGGAGCCAGAGCGAAGATTTTTTAGCAGGCGGCAGGAGGAGATCGGCGATCAGCATGACGCCGATCCAGAGGCAGATAATGAGTTCAACGCCCAGAAGACTGAAGGACATCATGGGGTGCGCAGGACCTGTTCAATCAAGGCTCGGCTGCTCGTATCGATAATCCGAAGGATTGGTTGAGGCCAACAGCCGACCACGAGCAAAGTGGCGATGAGGACGACATACGGCAAGCGCGCAAAGGCCGTCGTCGCATCGCGGACATGTCCGGCAAACACTGGCTTCGGCGGCCCAAAAAACGTTCCCCGCACAAAGCGCAGCATATACACCGCCGTGATGACCACGCCGAAGACGCCGAAGATCACCGGGATGCGGTACTCGTCCCACCCTCCGAGAAACACTAGCAATTCCGCCACGAAATTGGCAAACCCCGGCAGCCCGCTTGAGGCCATCGCGGCCATCACCCCGCAGACCGCGATGAATGGTACCTGATGGCCGAGGCCGCCTAAGTCGGGCAGCCATCGCGTGTGCGTTTGGTCATAGATGTGGCCGACGAGCGCGAAGGCGAGCGCGGTCATGAGGCCGTGCGCAAACATGAGCAGGACAGCGCCATTGAGTGCGAGCGGGGTAAGGCAGGCAATCCCTAACAGCACATACCCCATATGGCTCGACGACGAATATCCAATGATCAGTTTCAAATCTTTTTGGGCCATGGCCACGAAGCCGCCGTAGATGATGTTCATCACGCAAATCGCCGCGATCCACGGCAGCCAGGTCGTCGCACCCAGCGGCAGTAGGCCGATCGCCAGGCGGATGATCGCGTAGGACCCGAGCTTCATGAGCACCCCGGCGTGCAGCATGCTCACCGCGGAGGGTGCCGCGGCATGGCCGATCGGCGACCAGCTATGCAGCGGCCACATCGGGGCGATGACGCCGAAGCCGATCGCCAACAAGGGGAAGATGCTGCGCTGGAGCGCGGGGGCCAGCGGCGCGCTCGAAAAATGGCGCTGCAATTCCACCAGGTCAAACGTCTTCGCGCCCGAGGTGACATACAGCCACAGCAAGCCGGTCAGGGCCACGACTGCGCCCAGGGTGAGGTAAATCGTCAGCTTCATCGCGGCGTACTCTTTGGAAAATCGCACGGCACCCTGTTCCTTCACATCGCTGCCCCACATGCCGATCAGCGGATACATCGGAATGACCGCCATCTCGTAGAAGAAGTAGAAGAAGAACAGGTCGAGCGAGAGGAACACGCCGAAGACGCCGGTGATCAGCAGCAGGTAAAACATGTAGTACTCTTTGACGCGTTGCTTGATCGCATAGGAAATCAAGACACCGGTGAATGCGCAGATCGCATGCAACAGCACGAGGACGACGCTGATGCCATCAACCCCCAAGTGGAAGCCGATGCCAAGCGCTCGGATCCAGGGGATCATGGTCTCGTGCTGATAGCCGCCAATCGTCGTGTTGTAACGGGTGATGGCGAGGAGCGCGCCCACAAGCGCGATCGCCGTGGCGGCCACGGCAATCCGTCGGATCAGGGCAGGGCGGTCTTCGGGCATGACGCTGAGCAGCAGCGCGCCGATCGTCGGAGCCAAGAGGATAAGGAGCGAGAGCGGCATGGATTACTGACGGACGAAGGCGGAGAGGAGGATCACGATGCCGATGAAAAATCCCAGGACGTACGTTTGCACGGTGCCGGTTTGCAGGCGGCGCATCACGCGGCCTGCGCTTTGCGCGAGCCATGCGGTACCGTTGACCGCAACGCCAATAATGACGAACCGCTCGAACCATGCGCAGAACCCCGCGATCACTTTCTGCTGGATGCTCTCAACGTACCACGTGTAGACATCATCAATATGATAGCGGTCGACGAGAAATGAATAGGGCAGGGCGAGCGCGCGGACCAGTTGCTGCGACGTCACGAACTGCTTGCTATAGACGACCCAGGCCAAGACCAGACCGATCGCCGCGACGGCCAGCGCAATGCCGGCCACCAGCCAGTGAAAGGCTTCGGCATGCTCACCAAGAAACGCAGGAAGGCCAAGATAGCCTGCGATGATGGAGAAGGCGGCCAGCACGCCGAGCGGAATCAGCATGACCGCTGGAGACTCGTGCGCATGGCCGCTTGTCCCGCCGGAGGCGGGATGGCTCTTTCCGGTGAACGCCACGAACCATGCGCGGGCAATGTAAAACGCCGTTAACCCTGCGGTGGCGGTGGCCAGCGCGAACAGCGGAGTATTGCGCTCAAACGCCAAGACGAGAATTTCGTCTTTGCTGTAAAACCCTGAAAACGGAGGAAGACCCGCAAGGGTAAGTCCCCCGATCAAAAAGGCCAGCGAGGTCCACCGCATGGAATGCCACAAGCCGCCGAGCTTACGGATATCCTGCTCGTGCGTGCCGTGGATCACGCTGCCCGCGGCCAAAAACAGCAGGGCTTTAAAAAATGCGTGAGTGGTCAGGTGGTACATGCCGGCCGTGGATCCGCCGAGGCCAAGTGCCATCACCATGTAGCCAAGCTGGCTCAGTGTGGAGTAGGCGAGGATCCGTTTCAGGTCGGTTTCGACAAGGGCCAGACACGCGGACAAAAACGCTGTCGCGCCCCCCACCCACATGATCACCGTCATCACCGATGGCAAGCCCTCAAACAGCCAGAAGGCGCGGCAGAGGAGGTACACGCCGGCCGCCACCATCGTGGCGGCATGAATGAGGGCTGAGACCGGGGTCGGGCCTTCCATCGCATCGGGCAGCCAGACGTGCAGCGGAAATTGCGCCGACTTGCCCATCGGGCCGCAGAAGAGCAGCAGACCGATGAACGGCAGCATGGCCATGGGAATCAGGCCAGCCTGGGCGAGGGCCGGCAGCCGATGCTCCAGCGTCGCAAAATGAAACGTGCGCTCTGAGGCCAGCGGGCTGGAGATGGCCCACAGCCACAGAATGCCGAGCAGGAATCCAAAATCCGCCACGCGGTTAACCATGAACGCCTTCTTGCCCGCGTCAGCCGCCGACGGTTTGGCGTACCAGTGGCCGATGAGCAGGTACGAGCAGAATCCGACCAGCTCCCATCCAATGAACAACTGAATCCAGTTGTTTGAGAGCACGATCGTCAGCATCGAGAAGGCAAACAGCGACATCGCGCCGAAGAATCGGCTGTAGGCCGAGTCATCATGCATGTATCCCGTGGCATACATGAAGATGCAGCTGCCCACGCCGGTCACGACGAGCGACATGAGCAGCGAGAGCTGATCGATGAGGATGCCAAACGGCACGGTGAATCCAGGCAGGTCGATCCAGTTGACTGAGGTTTCAAACGGCAGGGCCGCCGGCATCTTCAGCGCATGGAGAAACAGCATCCCAGCGCAGGCGAAGGCAATCAGCAACCCTGCGATGGCCAGTGTTGCGCTCAGACGCTTGCGGCGGATCGCAAAGGCCCAAATCAATCCCGCGGCGCACAGCGGAGCGAGCAAGATGGTCCACGAGAGGATCGGGGCCAGCGACGGCTCTACCATTTCAAGAGCTTGACCTCATCCGCATTGAGCGTCTTCAGTTGCCGCGCAAGCAGCACCGCAATCGCCAGGCCGACCGTCACCTCGGAGGCGGCGACCGCGATGACGAAGAAGACGACCACGTGGCCGCCGAGATCTCCCCAGGCTCGCGCGTACGCGACGAAGGCCAGGTTCGCCGCATTAAACATGATCTCAATGGAGAGGAGGATCATTAGCACATTGCGCCGCGTGACGATGCCGATAAGGCCGATCGTAAAGAGGAGCGCGCTCGTAACCAGATAGTGAGTCAGAGTAATCATGCTAACGGACGAAACGGCGACCCATGACGCACGACCCATGACACATGACCAAACGAAACATCTGTTGTCGTGTGTCGTGAGTCATGGGTCGTGTGTCGCAGTTCATCGTTTGGGTTCCTGACGAGCGAGGGTCACGGCGCCGATGATCGCCGCCAAGATCAAAAACGAGGTGAGCTCAAACGGCAGCACGTACTGGCTGAATAATAATCGTCCAATGGATTCCACCGTGCCTTCTGCGGCTGTTGCTGGAAACACCGATCCTGGGTGCGATGCCCAGAAGATGCGCACGACATTGAGCAAGAATGCGAGCGCCACGATCGTCCCGGCGGTGCAGAGGGTGAAGGCGCGCATGCGCGAGAGGCTCTCTCGCTCGAGGTTGAGCAGCATGAGGACGAAGAGAAAGAGGACGAGGACCGCGCCCGCATAGAGGAGCACTTGGAGTGCGGCGACGAGGTAGGCGTGCAGCATGACAAACAGCGACGCCAGGCAGAGCATGACGACGAGCAATGAGAGCACGCTGTAGATCGGCTGGCGGCTGATGATCACCGAGGCCGCTGCCAAGAGCATCGGGATGGTGAAGAGATAAAAAAAGACCGCTTCACTCATTGGATGGTCTGGGAGCTTGTGAAAAATTCCACGAAGTTGCTTCATTATAGGCATTGAGCCGAGTTCTGTCTAGAGTCGGACTCGGGGGTGTGTTATCCTAGACGATCATGGCCACCGCCAAACTGATCATCGCCGACAGCGAGAAGAACGCCAACCTCTATTACGCCACCAGGTTTCTCGCGCCCGACCCCTTTATTTTTGCCCAGTTTGACTCCCACCGCGTCGTCGTCATGAGCGACCTCGAGGTCGACCGCGCGAAAGCGCAGTCCAAGGCCGACGAAGTCCTTTCGTACTCCAAGCTCGCCCAGCAGGCGAAGCAAGCGCTCGGCAAGGAGCCGAGCATGATGGATGTTGTTGGGGAATTGCTGAAGAGCCGTTCGGTCACGCAGGTCGACGTCCCGATGGATTTCGGCTTGGCCTACGCCGATGCGCTGCGAAAACGCGGCTTCACCGTCGAGCCAAAAGCCGATCCATTCTTTCCTGAGCGCATGGTCAAGTCCGAAGAAGAAATTGCGCTGCTGACGGAGAGCCTGCGTGTGACCGAGGATGCGCTGGCTTCCGCCATTGCGCTGATCGGCAACTCCGAGGTGAAATCCGACGGTGCCTTGTGGATCGGCGGCAAACCGCTGACCGTGGAGCTGCTGCGCAAGGCGATGCACCTGACGATGATGGAGCGCGACTGTGTCGCCCAGCATACGATCATCGCGCCTGGCGTGCAGGCGGTGGATCCGCACAACGAAGGCTCAGGCCCGCTGCGCGCGAATGAGCCGATTGTGATGGATGTGTTTCCGCAGCATTCACGCAGCCGCTACTTCGCCGACATCACGCGGACGGTCGTGAAGGGCAAGGCCTCGGATAAAGTGAAAAAAATGTTCGAAGCCGTCAAAGAAGGGCAGGAGATTGCTTATAAAATCATCAAAGACGGCGTTGACGGAAAACTCGTCCATGACAAAATCATGGCATATTTCAACTCTCTCGGTTTTAAAACCGGTGAGCAAAATGGCCGGATGCAAGGCTTCTTCCACGGCACCGGCCACGGGGTGGGTCTGGAGATCCATGAGCCGCCGCGCGTTTCAGGCAAATCCGATATCCTTAAGGCCGGCATGGTCGTCACCGTCGAGCCAGGCCTCTACTATCTGGATGCCGGCGGCATGCGCATCGAAGACATGGTGGTCGTCACCCTTGATAGCTGCAAGGTTCTCACCCAAGCCCCCAAAGTGTTGGAAGTCTAGTCCTAAAGCGAGTAAGATAATTCGGTATTCCACGTCGATGACCGCCGTTACCCAAACCACACTCACTCCCGAGCCGATTGTGCGGCTGGAGAACTATTTCCAGGAGCCGTACAATCTCGCGATTGCGACGGCGCGGACGTGTTATTCCTCGAAAGTCATCTCCAGCGACGACGTCGGCAAGGACGAGAAGTCGCGCGAGCAGCGGGATCGCATCGCCGAGAGCATCTACAAAGCCGGCCATCACACCACCATCCAGCATCCAACCTTCCAGTTCGTCCTCGAGAAGGTGTCGCGCCAGTTCATTTGGTCATTTCTGCACGCACATCCTTTTTATAATAGCGAACAAGTTTCACAGAGATATGTCGAGGTCAAGCCGGAGAATTTCACGATTCCTCCGCTGGAAGATCGCGCGCGCGAGATCTACCTTACCACCGTCCATGAGCAGATGGATGCGTACCACGCCCTCATCGAGCTGGTCAAGCCAGTGGTGGTCAAGGAGTATCAACGTATCTTTCCGTCGAGAAATGTCGAAGAAAAGCAATGGGCTAGCGCCATCAAGAAACGATGCCAGGAAATCGCCCGCTACGTGCTGCCGGTGGCCACCCACGCGCATCTGTATCATACGATCAGCGGCCTCACGCTGCATCGCTATTGGCGGCTGTGCCAGCAATTTGATGCGCCGCTGGAGCAGCGCTTCGTCGTGCAGCGGATGGTCGAAGAAGTCTCGAAGATCGATCCGGCCTTCATGGCGCTGGCTGAAGACCCCATCCCCATGGACGAAACGCTGGAGTACCAATGCTTCCAGTTTTTCCATGGCCGGGGGCGAAATGGGGCCACCAATCAGTTTCTCGATGAGTTCGACCGAGCCCTGGAGGGCCGTACCTCCAAGCTCATCGATCACAGCGCCCGCGCGCAAGAGAGCATGGCGCAAGCGGTGCGCTCGATGCTGGGGCTGACCCGCGAGCAGCTGGGCGATGCCAAGGCGATCCGGCTGATTCTGGACCCCTCGCGCAACCGGTATCTGGGCGATGCGCTGACACTGACCACGATGAGCAAACTCTCGCGCGCGATGGCGCATCCGCACTTTACGTTTAAGAAGAAGCTCTCGCACACGGCAGATTCGCAAGATCAGCGCCACCGCATGGTGCCGGCTTCGCGGCCGATTCTTGCGGCGCAGTTCATCAGCGGCCGGCCGGATTTCATCACGCCGCCGCTGATTGCGGCCAGCCCCCAGGCCCAGGAGGCCTACCAGCGGATCATGGTGCGCACGTGGGAGGCGATCGATCAGCTGCTGAATCTTTGCGTCTCAGAAGAGTTCGCGTTGTATCTGCTGCCGAATGCGTTTCCAGTGCGGTTCGAAGAGTCCGGCGATTTGATGCATTTTCATCATAAGTGGGTGCACCGGCTTTGCTATACTGCTCAGGAAGAAATTTGGAACGCCTCGCGCGACGAAGTACTGCAAGTGGCCCAGCAGTTCCCCGAGATTGGCAAATGGCTCGCCGCCCCCTGCTGGGTGCGATCGCAGGCGAGCGAGCGTCCGGTGTGCCCGGAAGGGGATCGGTTCTGCGGTGTCGCCGTGTGGAAACTGCCGGTAGAAAATTACCAGCGATTGATTTAAGCAGATAGCAAATAGCAGATAGCAAATAGAGAGCATGACGACACAGACAGTGACAGAGCCTCAGGCGTCGACGGCAAAAGCAGCCGATATCCGGCAGTTCGTTAGTTTCAGGTTTTTTCACCTCAGCCCGGAGTGGCGGCGGCTGCCGCAGTCGACAAAACGCAAGCACGCCAACGAGTTGGCCGGCGTGGTGGACACCTGGTCGAGAAAGCTGATGGTGCGCACGTACTCCTTGATCGGCATGAAGGCGGATGCGGATTTCATGATTTGGCGCGTCGGGGCAACGTTGGAGCCGCTGCAGGAGATGTCCGGGGCCGTGGGGCGCACAGCGATGGGCGGCTATCTCTCCGTGCCGTACTCCTATTTATCGATGACCAAGCGGTCGACCTACGTCGATAAACTTGATCCTGATCACGCAGACAGACGCCGATGCATCACGCCGGCCAACGATAAGTACCTCTTCGTCTATCCGTTTGTGAAATCGCGCGACTGGTACCTGCTGCCGCTGGAGGAGCGGCAGGCGATGATGGATGAGCACATCAAGATCGGCAATAGATTCCCGTCGGTGCGGCTGCACACGACCTATTCCTTCGGGTTGGATGATCAGGAGTTTGTCGTGGCCTTTGAGACGAACGAACCCAAGGACTTTTTGGATCTGGTGATGGCGCTGCGCGAGTCCAAAGGCAGCAAGTACACCATTCGCGACACGCCGATCTTCACGTGCCTCGCCAGGCCGATGCAGCAGATGCTCAATGACGTGGGGGCGTAGGCGGTGGTTGCCTCAGAAACCCTCCAGGTCGTCGGCAACGGCACGTCCATCCCGTCGTTTCTTGCAGAACCCTCCCAGGCTGCGGGTGCTGCCCCGGCGGTGATCATCCTGCATGAGTGGTGGGGGCTGACTGATCACATCCGAGATGTCGCCCGGCGGTTTGCCGCGGCCGGGTTCGTCGCCTGCGCGCCGGAGTTGTATGCGCGGCAAGGATCCACGGCGACCACCGATCCTGCTGAAGCCGCCGCGCTCATGGGGGCGGTGTCTTCCCAATGGGTGCTGCGGGATCTGAATGCCGTCGCACAGAGCCTGAAGCGCCGCCCCACCGTCGATAG